>CAMAUG010000070.1 GCA_945861255.1 Candidatus Sulfopaludibacter sp. SbA3 | reverse complement strand
CTTGATCCCGCACGCACGCTTCACCACAGTAGTCATATTGTTGATCAACACGGGATTGTACGCCGCCATGGTCTTACACATGATGCGCGCCGGCGGCCGGGGCAGCGTGACGGACTTCGACCTGCAAACCTTGTTCGATTTCGGCGCGAAATACGGCCCAGCTGTGCGCGGAGGACAACTTTGGCGCCTGGTCACTGCGGGATTTCTCCACGGCGGGATTTTGCATTTTCTGATGAACTCGTGGGTTTTGTTCGATCTGGGCGCGCAGACCGAGGAAAGCTACGGCACCGCACGCTATCTGGTGTTCTACTTCGTGACCACCATTACCGGCTTCTACGCGAGCTACTTCTGGTCGCCGGTGCTCTCGATCGGTTCGTCTGCGGGAATTTTCGGTTTGATCGGCGCGATGATCGCGTTGGGCGTCCGCGACCGCTCTTCCTATGGCGCGGCCGTACGCGCCCATTACACGCAGTGGGCCGTGTACGGATTGCTGATGGGCCTGATGCCGTTTTTCGCCACCGACAACGCCGCCCATATCGGCGGCTTGGCGGGGGGCTTCGCGCTGGCTTACGTTGCGGGTACGCCGCGATTTTCCGGAACGGTCGAGCAGGCTTGGCGGATCGCCGCGGGCGTCACGGTCGTCGCCACCGCAGTGTGTTTCTTTTTCATGATCCGCTGGCTGCTGGCCGCGACCAGTAATGCGTGAGACCTGGCCGCGACCGTGAGGGAGCGGTCTTACCGCACGTCTTACCGCACGTCTTACCGCACGTCTTACCGCACGTCTTACCGCACCACAGCGCGCGCCAGCCCGGCGTTCCCCGCCACGTCATAAACGCGCACCGCCACTACGTGCTCGCCCTGCGGAAAGTTATCCACGCGAACCATGAACCGCTCGGCTAAGGAATCCGTGACGCCGTCGGCGGCCTCCACCGGCAACCAGGGCTGCGCGTCGATCGAATATTCGCAACGTCGCAGCGCGGAGCCGCGATCCTGCGCGTTGATCTCAATTTCCAGCGCCGCGCCATTGCGCCGCGGCACGCCGGCACGCACTTCAGGAGGAGTGCTGTCGAGCAGCACCGGCGCGCCCGTCAGTTCGCTTTGGCGGGCCTGCCCGGCCGGATTCGAAGGACGGTCCGACGCGATCACGCGGAAGAAATAGCGCCCGTCGGCCAACGCATCGCCATCCACGGTGTGCGAATTTTCCGTCATGTTCGTGCGCAGTGGTTTCCATTCCCGCTCATCCTCGCCACGGAAATAAAGGCTGTAGGAGAGCGTGTCCCCCTCCGGGTCATCCGCTTGCCAGGAAATCTGCATCTGCTGGCCGGACGGACGGGAGAACGTCTGCGATTGGGTGCCCGCCGCCGTGGTGCTGTCACCCGTATCGGTCACCGTGATCGAAAACGCCGAGGAGGCGTTACCCGTGGTAGACGCCGCCGCCTTCGCGCCCGCCGCGGAAACGGTGATGCTGCGCACCGTAGGCGCGGTGTTCTGCGGCAGATAGGCAATGGTCACGCTATCGATTTCAGGAACCGGAGTGGCGGAGGTGAACTCCGCGCGCCATTGGATGTAGCGTGCGTTGGGGCTGTCGGCCACGGCGCCGGCCGGATCGGTGAGCGCCGCCGACCAGTCGCTCCACGTGTTGTCCGGTCGCGCGGAATTGCCGGTGCGCGTCTTCACCGCCACGCCGCGAGCCGTTCCCACCCAATGCAGGCGTCCCCAGCGCGCCACCGCGCCCGCATCGTGAATGGGCGATTCAAACCAGCCCGCGGCGCCGGCCGCTGTATCGGGCGCCGTGCCCAGCCGGAATATCTTGCCCGCGTTGCTGGTGGCCGCCAGCACTCCGCGCGCCGAGGCCAGCAAACGCGTGGCGTCGCCCTCGTTCGCCTGCGCGATCAGTGTACTATCGCGCGAACCGTTCGGCCGCGGGTCCAGCCGGTAGATGCGGCCCTGCGCGTCGGTGAGCAACAACAGAGCGCCGGAGGCCTCCGCGGCGATATCGTAGATGTTTTCTTCTTTCGAAGACCACAACGTCTCAACCGTGTTGTCCGTTTGAATGCGATACAGCGCGGAGCGCTCGACGCCCGCCACCTCCGTAGTGGAGGAAACGCTTGCCACCGTGCCGGACACGGTTGACGACTGCCCCGCCGGCGCCGCAGGTTTTGGCGGCTGCACCAACCCGGCCTGCGCGTCCGTCACCGTGATGCTGGTGGCGGGTGCAACCACCGTGGGCGTGTTGTTGGACGTGGACGCAGCGGCCCCGGCGCGCCGCGCGATGCTGCCTCCCAACGCCGCCGCATAGATGGTGCCGTCGGCGGCGGTGAGGATGGAGCGGATCTCCGGCAAGTTGGCGTCGTACAGCACAAACGCGCGGGCCGGGGTTCCGGCAACGCGGTAGAGGATGCCGTTTGGCTCGCTTCCCGCCAGCAGGCGCCCTTCGCGGTCAAACGCCAGCGCGGTCACGTGCATCTGTCCGGTTTCATAGTACAGCTCGCCGCGCCCCGCGCCGGTCACGCGGAAAATCTTCCCTTGTTGGCCCGTGCCTGCGTAGAGCGTGCCATCCGGCGCGATCGCCAGCGCCCAGATGTACGGCTCTCCGGGCGCGAAATATTCGGTGGCACGGCCGTTTTCAATGCGGTAAATCTTGCCCTCCGGCGAGACGCCCGCGTAGATCACGCCCGCCCGATCCACGGCCACTGCGAAGATCTGCGATTGGTCGGCGGTCCACAGGACGCTGCCGCGGCCTTGCGAATCCACCTTGATCAAGCGCCCGCGATTCCCGGTGCCCAAATAGAGCGACCCGTCCGGCCCCTGCGCGACGCTCCAAATATTGGGCTGATCCGAGGAAAAAAACGGCTCCAGTTTTGGCCCGAGCGTCAAACGCCCATCGCGCGTGACGGAAAGGCCGGACATCCGCCCGCGCAGAAAATCCGCGTACCCGGTCAATTCCCAAGTGGCCGTAGTGGCACCGTAAGCCGCGCTGGAAGCCGCACCGGAAACTACCGCGGCAGCCAGTAATGCCAACCCAGCGGTGGCCAGACGCTTCCCGTTCACGCCCAGGAAAGCCGTGACCCGCCTGCTAATTCCGGCCCCGTGAAACGCACCGGGACGCGACGCAAGCCGCGCAGGAAATTCGCCGCGTGAACCCGGCTTTCCTCCCACGAAGCGCCGCCACAGGCTGATCATTCCTTCACCTCAACCTGCACGGTTTTGTTCCCGATGACCACCAGCCCCGTGCCCGCCGAAATCTCCAGTTCCGCCAGCTTCGCGCCGCGCGAGGTGACCGTACTGGTCAGCCCTGCCTGCGCGCGGTTCAGCAACAGGGCGAGCGAAGGCGGAGGGGCGGGCAAGTCGCGTCCCTCCACCGTGTAAGACGGCTCATTACGCCAAACGCGCAAGTAGGCCTTGGTGTTCGACCGCAGCCCGTTCAGCAAGGTCAGCACCTGCTGGGTCGATTTCTGCGGCGTCCCGACGGCCTGCTGGAATTCCGTCAGGTTGGTCTGCGTGGCGTCGGAGATAGTCAGGAATATCGGCCCTGCCGGTGCGCCCACCGGCACACGGTAGCGCACGCGGCTGGCTGTCTCAGCGCCGTTCTGTCCCGCGAATACCGCCGTCACTTCGATCTCCTCGCCCGGACGCGCCACGCGCGGAGCGATCAGATCCACAATCTGCCGCTGCGTCCTGCTTTCCACGACGCCGATGTCCAGCTTGACGCTCTTCAGCTTTAGCGCGTCGAAGCCGCTCTGCAGCGCGAAGGATAGCGATGAAGAAACACCGGCGGCGGCAAACGCAGCAACAGCGATATCGCCGCTGTACACATCATCGATGCGTACACTGCCTCCATCGAATTCAAGCCGGCCGTCGATCGCATAACTCTGCGCTCCCAAGGCCCTCTGGGTCGCGTCGATCGATGAAAAAATGGCCATCTGCGTGAGCAGCGGCGTCATCAAGCGGTCCTGAATCATGCGCATGCGATACGTGGTTTGACCCACGCTAATCTCGATGGGAATCAGATTCGCGGAACGGCCGGTGATGCCGGAAATGGCCGCGCTGCGGTCCGCGGTGATGGTTCCCATCCATTCGCGCGCGGCCGAAATCTTGAACGAGCTAGCCAGATTCGGCAGCAACGCCAGCACTTCGGAGCGCGCGAAGGGCAGCTCCGTGGTCCCTTCGGCCAAAAAGCGGTGGCCGAAGGCGTAGAGTCTATCGCCGTCGATGTGCGTGACGGTCCCGTCGGCACCCACGTTCAAATCACCGGAAATCAGTTGCACGCTAATCATGGCGCCCGGTTGCAACGTGCGTGCATCGCCCAAGCCATCCGCCGGCGTTCCTCCGCCTGAAACCCCTTGGCGCGGGTCCAGTCCCATGGTGCGGAGTTGCGGCGCGAAATGTTCCAGCGTGGCGGCGGTGAAGCCTGCGAACGAAACGGGCGTTGCGATTTCCTCCAGTCGCGGCACCGCGGCTCCGGCCGAGGCGATCACTGTTCTGGCGCGCGGGTCTTCCGCCGCGGCACGTGGAGCAGGTGCGGCGCGTGGGGCACGCGGAGCACGTGGGTCCACGCGCAGCATGTCTTCGATGGGTCGTATCCCGGCGATAGGCTCCTTCGATTGCGGAAAACTCAGCGCCACGGCGCCCACCAGTTTCCCCTCGATGTAAACCGGCGATCCGCTCATGCCCTGCAGCACGCCCGTGTTCGCCAAAGGCCCGCCGCTCAGCCGCGCCAGGATGATGGATTCGCGCGGACCCAGATTTTCCAGCACGCCCAGGATTTCCACCTGGAAATCTTCCACCCGCATGCCGGAAAATACGGTCTTGCCGATGCCCTTCTGTCCCGCGCGAATGTCCTTGAGCGGGAAAATGGCGATGGAGGCAGGAGCCTGGGCGTTCACGGACGCCGCGCCCAACACCAGCGTCAACGAAAGTACAATCTGCCGCCCAAGTGTTTCCACAGCCCTATTGTAGGCCCGCCAACCCCGAAAATGAAACGGTCCCGTGTCTAACGCCATCAACCCGTAGTAGTATAGAAAAAGTCGCGCTGGGCATTCGGCACGGCGCTCGCGTAACGGAAGGAGGCGCTCCCCGTATGTGGAACCGCCGAAAAGAAGAAGAGAACGCACCCCGACCGGCTACAACCGCCACGTCATCGCAGATCGCCAAGGAAGGAATTCCCATGTCCACCATGCCCACTCGCGCCGGTGAGTCGAGTTTAGAATCGTCCCGCGGAATGGGCGGGCCCGCCATCTTAGGCAAGTCCGTGATCGTCAAAGGCCAGATTTTCGGCCGCGAAGACTTGACCATCGACGGTGAAGTGGAAGGCACGGTGGAATTGCAGGAGCACCGCCTCACCATCGGCCCGAACGGCAAGGTGCAGGCATCGGTAAAGGCGCGTGAAGTGGTGGTGGTAGGCTCGCTCCACGGCGACGTGGAAACGCGCGACAAGATCGTGATCCGGAAGGACGCCAGGCTGGTGGGCGATATTAAGACCGCGCGCATCGAAATCGAAGACGGCGCGTACTTCAAGGGCAACATCGACATCGTGAGGAGTGAAGTGAAGGTGGCTCCGAAGCCGCAACCGGTGGCCTCGGCCGCTTCCGCTTCCGTACCCGGCGCCGCCGGCGCGGGAGAGTTGAAGCGGTAACTCCGCCCGCGCGCGCTCATTGACCGGAACGGCGGCCCGGAGACACGGCGGCTTGGAGACACGGCAAAGTCACGGCCTGGATCAGTTCTGCTCCTCGCTCGAAGACCGCCCGGGCATGGCGATTCTCGACTTCGCGGGTGTGAACCAGGCCACCGTCAGCTTCATCACGAACTACGGGCACCGCATTTACTCCGACGATTTCGTGCACCAGATGGACCAGTGCTTCGGGCTGGAAGGCGATTTCTTCGACAACCAGGCCAACCCCTTGCTCACGTCGCGGTTTTTCGCGAACACGCTGGATTTCGAGGACGCAACCTTTGACGGCGCCCTGGTCTGGGACTCGCTGCAATTTCTTTCCGCGCCGCTGCTGCAATCCGTGGTCGCCAAACTGCACCGTGTGCTGCGGCCCGGCGCGAGCCTGCTGGCGATGTTCCACGCCGAAGAACGAATCATTGAAATGCCGGCATTTTCCTACCGGATTCACGACCACCGCACCATCCAGCTATCCGCGCGCCCCAAGCGCAAGCCGGCGCAAGTCTTCAATAACCGGGCGCTGGAAAAACTGTTCCAGGATTTTCACTCCGTGAAGTTTTTCCTGACCCGGGATCACTTGCGCGAAGTGATTGTGCGCAGGTGATGTGCTGACTGGTCGTGGTGAGTGGATTCGAACGGCGACTATTTTGCCAACACCGGTATGGTGGTCAGGTTGCCTGTGGGCGTCGCCCGCAGTCCCAGGGCACTGATGCTGCCGCCCACGGGTGTGACGAACTCGATGGTCCCCCGCTTACCCGCTGCGGCCGCGTAAGTGTCGGGCAGCATGAACGAGATGTGCCCATGTGCAGGCAGATCGATCGCCGTGGTCTGCTGCGGTGCGCCCGTATCATCGCGAATCAGTACACTCACGCTCGCGGGCTGGCTGGTCACGTTGGCCAGCGCCAGTCCCGTGGTCAGGCCGGCCGTATTGTCGAACGCCAGAACATAGGACGCCGCGTTCAGTGCCTCCAGCGGCACCGAGGCTTCCTGGCCGAACAGGAGCCAGCGGAAGATACCGAAGCCGCTCACATTACCGGTGGTCGTCAATTGCGCCGAACCCACCACCACCGGCCGCGATTCCTGCCCGACGGTTTCGACGAGTAACGAAGCGCCCGCAGCGAGCGTGCGCGTCAGCGAAGTGGCGCTGAGTGTCTCGCCCGTCTGCGGCAGGGAAAGCGGGGTCAGGAGCGGATCGCCATTCTCAGCGAAGAAAGTCAGCGTGGCATCGGCGGACGCCACGCCCGTGTTCACTACCGTGAAGCTTTGTGTCCAGCCGCCGTCAAATAGCATATGGGTGATGGAGCCGCCCGCCGTCCCCACATCGGCCAGCACCGGCAAAGTGGTCAGCGCGGGTCCGTTCGCACGCAGGCCCAGCACGCTGATCCGTCCGCCCGGCGGGGTTTGAAATTCGATGGTGCCGCGCTTGCCCACCGTGGCCGGATACTGTTCAAACAGCATGAAGGAAGTGTGGCCGAGCGCGGGTAGATTGATCGCCGCGTTTCCTATCTGCGCACCGGTATCGCCCCGAATGATAACTGGCGCCACTGCGGCTTGTGCAACCAAATTCGCAATCGCGAGACCGGTTGCCAACCCACCAGTGTTGTCAAAGGCCAGTATATACCGGCTCGACTTACGCGTCTCCAGCGGCACCACGGCCTCCCACTTGTGAGTGAGGTTGGTGAAGATGCCGAAGCCCGTGATGCCGCCCGTGCCCAGCAATTGCCCCCACCCCACGGCGACGGACTGGCTGTCGGGGCCGGTTGTTTCCATAATGAACTGCGCACCGGGGGTGATCGTGCGCTCGATGGTCGAGGCCGCCACCGTTCCTGTCTCGGGCGATTGCGGGAACGTCAACGGCAGCGTAAGCGGATTGCCATCGTTACCGAAAAAGTTCATTCGCGCTTGCGCTGATACCGTGCCCAGGTTGAGGGAATTCAAAAGCGTCTTCCACTCCCCTGCGGAAGCGATTTGACTGAAAGACCCGGAAGAGTTTGAGCCGTCGTCGAGAGCGAAGGTTATCGGCAGTGCGGCCAATCCCACTTCGTTCGGACCCTGTGTCACCTGCCCATCCGCCGTGACCGTGGAGGTGCTCAGCCCATCCGTCGTAATTTTGATGTTCCCAACCGCATGGCCGGCGAAACTGGTTTCTTAGCCAACGGGTGCTCCCTCTTCGGTTTGTAACACCCGTGCTGGTGGCGCTATGATACACGCTGTCGCCTGCGCCAGTAGTACCTTCTCCACCACTGCCGTTCGCGGCAAATTGAAGCTCGAACTCTGCCCGGCTCCAACTCCGATCACCGCCACTGCCGGTCGAGTGAGGTTCATCCAGTTGCTGTTCGTGCTGCTTTCGCTTCCGTGATGGTTCACGTGAAGCACGTCGATTCCGCCCGCCGAGATCAGAGGAAATGCGCCCCCGGGAGAAATGGCTTGGATAACAGAGGTCTCAATATCTTTTTGCGACGTCGACCGCCCCGTGCATGCCCCGTCAGAACTACCACCGCCTAAGTCACTCGCCCACAAATAGTCGAACCCACCGTACTGGATCAGTATCGCGATGGAGCGGTCATTCTCGTCCGACACTGCAACGAACCCCCCGCCGATAATGCTTCCGTTACGCGCGATAAACGTGAACTTGGCTCCGTTACCCAGAGCAATTTGGGCACCGACTGGCGCCACGACAGGCGACCCGGCCGTCGTGGTGGCCGCCGCCACGTTCCAATTAGTCACGCAACCGGAAGTAGCGGACGAGCCATTGTAATAGTTTTGGACACGCACGTTGTAGCCCGCGTTGATCACCTCGGGCAATCCGCCGATGTGGTCGCAGTGCTGGTGCCCCGCAATCGTGTAGTCGAGTCCCTGCGCGGGAAACAGGCCAGACTGCTGCAGGTATGGCACGACCCGCCCCGTCCCCTTCCCTGGGTTACCCGCTTCGAGCAAGACCGTGGTTCCATTTGGTCCCTTCACCCATACTGATCCTCCCCATCCCACATTGATGTAATGAATTTCCAGTTGCTGGGCACCTAAACGCCAAGCAAGGAAAAACAATACTAAAATCCTATTCATGAGAATCTCTCTGGGATCTGGCCGCCTCTTCCAAGTTTGTGGCAGAAGTATACCACTTACAAAACGATTGGGATACCGCTGTGAATGGTCTGGGGTAATGGTCTATTTCCCGTTCCAGCGCTAATGCGAATGCCGCGCGGACCCGCCGTCTGGGTAAGGCATCGTTTGAACAAACGGAAATATTCCGGCGCTATTGTGTAGGTAGGAAGTCTCATGGCAACTGCTTCAGTCGCTCCGTACTCTGATTCCTGGCGAGAGCGCTACGCCAAAAGCCGGTACCTAGAATTCTTGTCGGTTGATGATCTTCAAAAGCGCTACGTCGATCTGCTCGACAATGTGCTGGCTTTCACTTCGGACGGTAGGCCGCACCTGGGTGGGCTCAGTGGCGATACCGACTGGACCCGACGTGTGGCCGATGTCTGGGCAGAAGCCGATTTGCGGAGCATCGGCCCGGCTTGGCTGAAAGCCGTTGAACATACTGTATTGGATCGGCCATACGCCAACATCAAGAGGGCGATGGATGCTTGGGGAGATCGGCGCTTCACACCCGAGCGCGCCCTTATCAAGTATGGCCATCGCGATCACATGGTGGATCTCTTGGAGCGTGGCCGCCTCCGCTTGACGCCCGCATCGAACTACGATGATCCATCACTCAACCCGGCCATACGCGATGCAGAGTTGGAGTTTCCCGTTCACCTTCCTCCTGGGACGCGACTCCAGGTTGAACTAGAGCCAGGGTCAAAAGTCTTCCACGATATCCCTGGCATCGCAGGGCTCATCACACAAACCAGCCGATGTGAGAACTATTATGTGTTCTGTGCCTCCGCCACTTTCGATCCCCGAGCCTTCGATGAGTTCGGATACGACGCCTGCGTTTTGATCCACGACTGGGAAAAACTGATCGAATTGATCAAAGTTCAGCGGGTACCAGCGCGTAGCCTTTCAGCCGGAGCAACGGTGTACCTAGATCCGTTCATGCCGCATCGGTCTGCACCATCGGTCCAATTGATGAAGCACCTTCGATACGAGTACCAGCGGGAGTGGCGAATCTTCTGGACTGATCCGCTCCCACCTCCACCGCTACAGCCCTACTTTGTGGACCTAGGAAACCTGAGTTCCTTCTGCGAACTCATTACGCTCTGAGGGGAAGCGGTGCTTTTGCGCGATCCTGCGTTGTGTTAGGATCGGTCCTCAGGAGGCGCCCCATGCCTGAGATTTCGAGACGTATATTCCTGGAAACCCTTGCGGTGAGCGGCTGCGCGACTGCCGCCGCCCTGTCGAATGAAGTCAAGCAACACTTGCCGGTCATCTCCAAGCGGGTGGAGAAAGCGTTTCTCGCCCCGGGAAAAATGCCGAATGACTTGCAGTGCACCGCGGATGGGCTGTGGATTCTGGACCAGGAGGATCCCAACAAAGTCTTCAAGGTGCGGTACGAAGATGGCTCCGTGATCAAGCAGTTACAAACCGAGTCCATCCACGGCAGCGGCATTACACTTGGCAATGGCGCGTTGTGGATCGGATCGACGTGGACGCTGAAGACGCTGAAGGTGGATCCGGAAACCGGAAAAACGCTGGCTGCGTTCGACACGCCGGGCGCGGGCATGGTGCATTGGGGCAAGCCCACGCGGCCCTCCGGCGCGCATGGCCTGGAATGGGTGGACGGCAAGTATTGGATGGCGGTGCCGCCGTCGGAGACGATTTACCTGATCGAACCCGAAACCGGCAAGGTGGTGCGCAGCTTTGCGTCGCCGGGTATCCGTCCGCACGGGCTGGCTTGGGATCAAGGCTACCTGTGGTGCATCGAGAGCATGGACCGCGCCATCTACAAAATGGACCCGAAGGACGGCAAGGTGCTGGCCAAGATCCAGTTGAGCAAGGACGATCCGGAGCCACACGGCCTCAGCGTACGCAACGGAGTGTTCTGGTATTGTGACGCGGCTTCGCGTTGGGTGTGCCGCCTGGTTTAAATGACACTCGTGTTCATTGCGTCGGGATTCGTTTGATCGCCGGAGGCGCTGCAAGAATTGCCAGCTGCATCCGATCGCCACTAAGTCACTCGCCGAGTCGACGTCTTGATGCGGAAATCCACTTCGAGGCCAACCTCGGCGAGCAAGTTATTTTTGCGGGTCTACGCGTGGGTCATGAGCACTCCGGGGCTACGCACAGTGGGCGGGGAGTGACCATCCTGCTGTTGGCCGCCAAATTGACGGAGCGGCAAGTTTATACTACCTTGATCCAATGATTAGAGTTACCGCTCTTTACCCCGCCTCAGCCGGGCGCTTCGATTACGACTACTATTTGAACAAGCACGCGCCGTTGGTCTTGGAACTGTGGAAACCGCACGGGTTGCTGAAGGCCGAGCTCAGCAAGGGGCTCACGGGCATGATGCCGGGTAGCGCGCCGGACTTCATCACTATTGCGGTTCTCACCTTCGAATCCGCTGAAAGCCTGCAGAACGCGTTGGCCGCTTCGGGGGCGCAGGTGATGGCGGACCTCGCCAACTTCACGGACGTCCAGCCGCTGATTCAAGTCAACGAGATTTTGATGTAGATGCCAGCGGCGAGATTTCTGTAGTCGCCGGGCCCTGACGGCCAAGTCCTGTGAGGAGCGAACGCTTGGAATACATACTTGCCTTAGATCAGGGGACGACAAGTTCCAGAGCGATTCTCTATGATCGCGACGGGGCCATCCACGGCCTGGCGCAGCGGGAACTCCAACAAATTTACCCACATCCGGGTTGGGTGGAGCATGATCCGGAGGAGATCTGGGCCTCTCAGATCAGCGTTGCCGTGGAAGCGCTGAGTAGAGCAGACAGCCGCCCGCGCGACATCGCCGCGCTCGGTATTACCAATCAGCGAGAGACGACCATCGTCTGGGATCGCGCGACCGGGAAACCGGTGTACAACGCGATTGTGTGGCAGGACCGCCGGACCGCACCGATCTGCAACAGGCTTCGCGACCAGGGTCTCGAAGAAAGCATCCGTCAAAAGACGGGACTTTTGATCGACGCATACTTTTCGGCGAGTAAAATCATCTGGATTCTCGAAAATGTGAAAGATGCGCGGCAGAAAGCGCGCGCCGGAGAACTGGCATTTGGAACCGTGGATAGTTGGTTGATTTGGAAATTGACCAGCGGGAAGCTGCACGCAACTGATGCGACGAACGCCTCCCGTACCATGCTGTTCAACATACACGAAGGCACATGGGACCGGGAACTCTTGGATGCCTTTGACATTCCGGATGCGCTGCTTCCCGAGGTGCGTGCTTCCAGCGGAACATACGATCGGGTTTCGACGACTCTCGCCCTTGATGGCGTCCCCATCACGGGCGTTGCCGGAGACCAGCAGGCAGCGCTCTTTGGCCAAGCATGTTTCCGTCCGGGCATGGCCAAATGCACTTACGGCACCGGCGCGTTCCTGTTGCAGACGCTGGGCGAAAAGAGCAGACCATCCAAGAATCGGTTGCTGACCACCGTGGCGTGGCAGAAGGACAACAAATTCGAATATGCGATGGAAGGCAGTGTTTTTGTTGCCGGTTCGGTGGTTCAGTGGCTCAGGGATGGACTCGGCATCATCCGCGCTTCGGATGATGTGGAACCTCTGGCGTTGAGCGTCCCCGATAACGGGGATGTATATATTGTTCCGGCGTTTACCGGGCTGGGAGCGCCGCATTGGGATCCCAACGCGCGTGGTACGATCATCGGAATCACGCGTGGGACGAGGAGCGGACATATAGCCCGGGCCGCGCTCGAAAGCATTGCGTATCAGGTTGCGGATCTGCTGCACGCAATGCGCGATGACTCCGGCGTTCCCATCACGGAGTTGAGGGTGGACGGTGGAGCGGCGCGAAACGATACGCTCTTGCAGTTCCAGGCGGACCTGCTGGGGATACCGGTCGTGCGGCCTGCCGTCACGGAAACAACGTCTCTGGGTGCGGCGTTTCTGGCGGGGCTTGCCGCGGGTTTTTGGAAGGACACCGACGAGATTCAAACTCAGTGGAAGGTGGATAGGAAGTTTCTTCCAAGGCGGCCCCGAAAGGAAGTGGAGCATCTCAGCGGCCGCTGGCATCAGGCGCTGGAGCGGGCAAAATCGTGGACGGAAGCGGGGAACGATAAAGCATGAAACGGAGTCTGCTTACAGAGATGCTCGCCGAATTTCTGGGAACCTTGGTACTCATGCTGTTCGGGGAAGGCGTCGTCGCCATGGTGGTGCTGTTCGGCCATGGCGTTCCCGGTGAAATCGTCAACGGCGGGTACACCAACATCACGCTGGCATGGGGACTGGGCGTCACCATGGGCATATATGTTGCCGGCAAGATCAGCGGCGCTCACCTGAATCCAGCGGTCACGATCGCCGTCGCCGCCTATCGTAATTTCCCCTGGAGCAAGGTGGTTCCCTATTCGATCGCGCAGATTGCCGGCGCATTCGCGGGAGCGGCCCTTGTATTTTGGAATTATCATCCCGCGTTTCTGCGCGCCGACCCGCTGCTGGACCATACGGCAGGGGTCCTCACGACGTTCCCCGCCTTTCCCGATATCATGTCGGCCGGATTGCTGGATCAGATCATGGGAACCGCGCTGCTGGTCCTGATGATCTTCGCCATCACCGATGAACGCAATCAGCCGCCCGCCGCCCTGGCGCCGTTGCTGATCGGACTGGTAGTGGTCGCCATCGGAATGTCGTTTGGCGGCATGCACGGATACGCGATTAATCCCGCGCGCGATTTTGGCCCCAGGCTGTTCACCGCCCTTGCCGGGTTCAAGAACAACGGCCTCACGGACGGCCAGGCAGTGTTCTGGGTGCCG
>CAMAUG010000069.1 GCA_945861255.1 Candidatus Sulfopaludibacter sp. SbA3 | reverse complement strand
AGTCCTCGAAGCCGCCTTGCTCTAAGGGAGTTAAACCGATGGTCTTCCGAATGTCACCAGCAATATCTTCGGGCGAGTCAGAAGTTTTAGCGCGACCAACGAATTTCAGCGAACCTTCATGTTCATCGAGTAGAAACTCTCTGTACCATTGCTGCTTCACAATCACATCGTTTAGCAAGTCCAACAGGTCCGGGCTGGTAGCGGCGGTAGCACCGCTACCGGCTCGAAAATCAGGGAGTGGCATTTCTTCGTGCGGCGGCTTAGACAAAAACAGATACCCGAAAGGGATATGGAGCGCGCCCGCGATGTGTTGGGCTTGGCGCATCGTGGGTCTGTGTTTGCCCTCTTCCCAGTCCGCTATCTTTTGCCTTGGGACATGCGCTTTTTGGGCGAGACTATCAACCGATAACTGGGCACGATTTCGTGCCCATCGGAGGATCTCTGGCGTTACGTAAGCGATCATGTTCATCCGAGGGTTCCCGGCAGTGTACCACTAATCCAACTTGTCGCGTTGGTGATGTCTAATCACCGCTTCTTGCGTTTGGCGCGCTTCCGGCCCGGAGCGCCAGGATTGTTTTTCGAGGGGATGACTCCCTCGCAGTGAGCACCAGTTCGTCAACCTCTGCCTTCGGTACGGCGATCAATTTCCGCATCACGTCCTTGAAGTGCTGAAACTGAGACGTTGAGTCGAATGAGGGGGCAGACTTCATGCCCCCATTCTACTTCTTTTTCCTTCCGCGTCCCTGCCGTGGCTTCAGGCGGGACGAATCGATGATTCCGGCGTCTCTACTTTGCCGATCAGTTCGTTCCACGTCAGGCGCTTGCCGACGATCTGGCGCATGAGGCACGCCCCAGCGGCGGCGGAATCGATGACCCGCCACCCGCTGCCGAACATTGCCGGACATTGCCAAAACGTTGCGGGGGATTCTCAACAAGCCTTCAGAAATCAAATGGTTCGCCGATAAAATCGACGCGATCGGCATGCCGGAGGGCCAGTTTCCATGGTAAGTCCGCCTAAAATGCCGGTAATCGCTCCCACGGCGTCCTAGGTACCGGCAAACCGAAATGGGCATGGTTGCCGATTCTTCGAGCGTTGGGCGCACCCATGCCGCTGGGTCTGATGCACCTGCACTTCAAACTGCCCCACTCCCCCAACCAGCGGATATATACTGTTAACACTATGCTGATTCGAGCACTCCTTGTTGTTCTTGTATCCGCGTCTTCGCTGTTCGCGCAGGTGGGCTTTGACCGCATCCTGCGCGCCAATCAGGAGCCGCAGAACTGGCTCACGTATTCCGGCGGATTCGCCGGCCAGCGCTACAGCACGCTGGCGCAGATCACGCCGGCTAACATCGCCAACCTGGAGATGAAATGGGCGTTCCAGGTCCGTTCACTGGAGCGCTTTGAAACCACGCCGCTGGTGGTGGACGGCACCATGTATATGACGCAGCCGCCCAACGACATCTTCGCGCTGGACGCGGCGACGGGGCAGGTGAAGTGGATGTACTCCTATTCACCGTCGCGCGACGCTCGCCCGTGTTGCGGCCGGGTGAATCGCGGTGTGGCCATCCTGGGAAACACGCTGTATATGGGAACCGTTGACGCGCACCTGGTGGCGGTGAACGCAACCGACGGCAAATTGTTATGGGATATTGAGATCGCCAAAGCTGCCTCGGGCTACGCCATCACGCACGCACCGCTGGTGATTAAGGACAAGGTAATAGTGGGCACGGCGGGCGGCGAGTACGGCATTCGCGGATTCATCGCGGCCTACGATGTGGTCACCGGCAAGGAAGCCTGGCGCTTCTACACGATCCCCGGGAAGGGCGAGAAAGGCAACGAGACGTGGACCGGCGATTCATGGATGCGCGGCGGCGCATCGGTGTGGGTCACGGGCACCTACGATCCGGATCTGAACCTGACTTATTGGGGCATCGGCAACCCGGGGCCCGATTGGAATGGCGACGACCGCGGCGGCGACAATCTCTACAGCAGCTCCGTGGTGGCGCTGGATGCCGATACCGGTAAGTTGAAGTGGTATTTCCAGTTCACGCCGCACGACGTGTGGGATTACGATTCCACTCAGATCCCGGTGCTCACCGACATGAATTGGACGGGCAAGGACGGCCGCACGCAACCCCGCAAGGTGATGGTGTTCGCCAATCGCAATGGCTTCGTTTACACGCTGGACCGCACCAACGGCCAATTCCTGATGGGCAAGCCGTACGTGAAGGTGACGTGGGCCACGGGGCTCGACGAAGTGGGCCGCCCGATGCGCGCCCCCGGCATGGAGCCGAGCGCCGGCGGAACCAAGATCTTCCCCAGCGTGACGGGAGGAACCAACTGGTATTCCCCGTCCTACAGCCCGCGCACCGGCCTGCTCTACGTTCCCAGTTGGGAGAGCGTGGAAGGCACCATGAACAAACTGGACACTCCGTATGTCGAAGGCAATCGTTTCACCGGCGGTACGCCCACGGCGACCATCCGTGGCTATCAGCAGTTTCGTCCCAACCGGAGCGACGCCGACGGCTACGGCATGGTGAAGGCCATCGATCCGAAGACGGGCGACCGCAAATGGGAATTCAAAATGAACGACGTCACCAGTAGCGGCATTCTGACGACGGCTTCCGACCTTCTCTTTACCGGCGGCCGCGAGGGTTTCTTCCAGGCGCTGGACGCGCGCGACGGCAAGTTGCTGTGGAAGGTGCCCGCGGGCGGCGATATCATCATGGGTCCCATGACCTACCAGGTGAACGGGAAGCAGTACGTGCTGTTCTCGGCGGGGAGTTCGATGTTTAGTTTTGGATTGAAGTAGGGGTGACCGAGTTGGAGGTGGGTGATATGGCACTTCATTCGGGGGCGCTCCCGAGTTGGTTTGCTGCGAGTCTTTACGAACGCCAGTGACTTCCGATCCGGCACGCTTGGGCAGGTCCCGGCGCAGGCAATTCACCCCATGAGGCGCGCTTCAGTGTCGCCAGGGAAAATAGGGGTCGCCGCACGGATCCGACGGGGATTGTTTGCGAAGGACTGGCTGCCACATCGTCCTCTGTGCTTGAATATCGGCGATTATGAGCGGGTCTAATCCCGGAGATACGGTCTCGTTTGACCATAGCGCCTGTTCAACAGTATTCAATGTCATTGGATCAGCCTTGGAATACGCCACAAACAGTGCGCTAATTATCTGACGGTCCTTACCCCACAACTCGGGCTTAGCCCCACGCTCCTTTAAAACACGAGCAACCTGGGCCTTACCCTCTGGCGAGACCGGTGAATCATCGAACAAGTGCTCCCACGTGCCGCCAAAACTTACATGATTAACCGCCTTGCCGGCCGTGAGGCTGTCGGCCTTTTTTCCCCAGTAGACGAGTGTCTCAGTTCGTGGGTTAAGAGTCATGTTTTTTGTTGTCGGAGCGGTTACCTCGGCGAAGACTGGCGTAAACTTGTCGTGGCAAAACTTCACAAAATAGCCCGTCCCGGAGGTGAGCTCCCCGACTTCGTACTTTCCATCGGGCTCGGTTATCGTGCTCGTGACGAACCGATAGTCGCTTTTGTTCAGAATCGTAACGCCGGCGCCAACGACAGGCGAGTCCCCTCCGAACATGGTAATTATTCCATTCACTTTGGCTCCGGTTTTCCCTCCCTTCGCTGGTTGCTGGGCAACGGCACTCGAGGCCATAATGAGCATCAGTCCTACAATCGTGGTTGGGTTCATTGTTTCTCTCCTCGTAAAACGAGAGGTTCTAGTGTGACTTCCGAGCAGGTTTGCGCCTTCATTCCCGGAGTTACAACGCTGACGGAATAGCTATATGTTTTGAATGCTTCCAACGCCGGGACGTTGAGACTCTGTTTGAACACTCTGCGGGACGGACTCTGCTGCTGAGGGGGACGATCCGCCGACGAAACTGTTCTTCCCCTAAGGGCAACGCCGATAACCGCGGCCTGAATTTCTCTTTGGGGATGCCATGCGGTGACGCTCACGGTCCCGTCCTGTGCGCGGCCAGAATAGAGTTGCCCTTGAAACAAACATGTACCGGTCGGACTTGTCGTTAACACTGGTGGCGTTAGAGCGAGCCCAGACCACATCCTAAATGGCCGCGACTTGTAATCCAAAGAGCGTGTAAATTTCAGGCCAGCTGTAGCCTCTGCGTTAAGTCGAAATTCGTATGCAACGGGCGGGCCTTGCGATATACTCTGGGCGGAGGAGTCTGCGCGAAGCAAAACTTCCTTTGTAGTGCCAGGTTCAATACGTGAGAGGCGAGCGGCATTCGTTAGTTTGGTGTTGCCGGAAAATAGCAGCGGCACAAAGTCCGCCTTCAGATCTACGCTGATTGAGGCGAAGCGACATCGGTTAGTTACGTAGAATTTGATCGTTTGGGCCGCGCCACCATCGCGGAGAAGTTCAATCGGACTGTCAGCACTGGTCTCGATGTATATGTCCGGCGGCTCGATTAACTGCGCGCCCCGCTCCCACAGGCTAAGAAACGCGCCCACAAAGGCAGACAACGCGATGATGGTTTGGTATTTCTGCCACCACGGCTCCTCCTTGCGCCGGTAGTCAGCGAGGTTCCCGCCGCTGACCATAGTAGCGGCTCCGGCAGTATGATCCGATACGAAAGACGCGCTAGATTTCCGAAAGGCGTCCTCACTTTGCCAGTACGAGTAGATGTAATAGTTGCCACGATCTTCAATTGGATGGCAGAATAACAGCCCTTTATATAGCGATACCGCGAAGGTAGTGGGCAAAGTAGGGCCGTTTCCCTTGTGAATCACAACGTAAGGGGTGGCTGCGCCATCCAAGTAAAGTTTGAGGGCCTTGGAAACAGATCTCAAATAGCAGTGAGCGCCAATGAGACGACGAATACGCGCGGATAGTCTTCCGAAAATGCGCACTTACAATCTCTAGACTCTGAATCCTGGCTGCCAGTATACACTTCGGACGACCTAGAGGGTAAATGTCTAGGAGTGAGAATTACTCGAATCGTGAACCTTGTACCCACGAAGTGAATGGCCGGCGGCCGCGAGGCTTTCTTCCAGGCGCTGGACGCGCGCGACGGCCAGCTGCTGTGGAAGGTTCCCGCGGGCGGCGATATCATCATGGGTCCGATGACGTACCAGGTGAACGGGAAGCAGTACGTGCTGTTCTCGGCGGGGAGTTCGATGTTCAGCTTTGGATTGAAGTAGGGAGGGCTTGCCTGGTACTTCAGCGCCCGCCGGGCAACGGTGCCTGAGGACGAACCTTCGCGCCATTGTTTTGAGAAGGCGCCCGCTGAGAAGGCGCCCGATTGACGCGCGTCCCCGTTCTCTCCCTACACTGAATCTAGGCTGGTTTGATGAAGACCTATACGTTCCCCGTGATTGTCGAGCCCGATGGCGACCGCTGGCATGCTTATTGCCCGGATCTGGAACGCTACGGCGCCGCGACGTGGGGCCACTCCCAAGCGGAAGCGCTCCACCACATACAGGAAGTCGTGGAGATGGTGATTGAGGAGCTTCAGGAGGATGGGGCCCTCATTCCGAACCCTTCGCTGGGGGTTGGGGTTCAAGCCGGCACCCAAGTCTCGGTAACCGTGCCCAGCCTGACCCACGGCTAAATGGCGCTCGACTATCGCCGGTTGCGGTCCAATTACGGCTCGTGAGATCGCAAGCGCATTGCAACGGGACGGTTTTCAGCTCAAGCGCCAGAACGGTGGCCATCAGCGCTTCGTCCATTCGGACGGCCGGAGGGTAACGCTCACTTATCACGGGTCCGGAGACACATTCGAAATCAAAACGCTGCGAAGCATGATCGAACGCCAAGCGCTTTGGAACGATGATGATCTATGGCGGCTTGGCTTGATGTCCTAGCGGTGCAAGAATTCTGGTGTCCGGGATGTAGAATGTTCCGCTCATCGGGATCGCGAGCGTGAATTCCACCAAAGCCGTTGGCGTAATTTCGGTCAGGCGAAGTTGCTCCGGCGCGCTCTCACCCACTACCCTACGAGGAAGGAGCCGGCAGGCTCCCTTCCCCCTTCTTCATGCGCGGCGAGCACTCCATTCCGAAGTCAACGGTCCGGCGGACGGCGCACGTTTCGGCATTGCGCTATCGCATTCTTGCGTTCCTTTCCATTCTGGGGCCTGGTTTTATTACCGCGAACGTCGATAACGATCCCGGCGGCATCTTCACGTATTCGCAGGCGGGGGCGAAGTTCGGATATGCGCTGCTGTGGACGCTGATTCCCACCACGCTTGCTTTGATCGTGATTCAGGAAATGGCCGCGCGCATGGGCGCGGTCACGGGCAAGGGACTGTCCGATCTGATCCGCGAAGAATTCGGCCTGCGCGCGACGTTCTTGACACTGGCCATCGTGGGCGTAGCGGATCTGGGCAATATCACGGCGGAATTCGCCGGCATCGCCAGCGGCATGAGCGTCTTCGGGGTCAGCAAGTACATCGCGGTGCCCGTGGGCGCGGCTCTGGTCTGGACCGTCATCGTGCGCGGGCGCTATAAACCGGTGGAGCGCACGCTCCTGTTGTTTTCACTGATTTACTTCACCTATCCGGTATCGGCATTCCTCGCCAAGCCGGATTGGAAGGCCGCTCTGCATGCCACCCTGGTGCCGGAATTTCATGGCGATTCCCAGTACCTGCTCATGATGATCGCGTTGATCGGCACCACCATCACACCGTGGATGCAGTTCTACCTGCAGGCGTCCATCGTGGAAAAGGGCGTGGACGCCCGGCACTACAAGCTGGCGCGTTGGGACGTGATTGTGGGCTGCATCGTCACCGATGTGATCGCGTTTTTTATCGTCGTGGCCTGCGCCGCCACCATTTTCAAAGCCGGGGGCGGTGAAATCACCAGCGCGGCCGATGCGGCGGTGGCGCTGAAGCCGTTCGCCGGCCAATTCGCCAGTGCGCTATTCGCGATGGGTCTGGTGAACGCTTCGCTGCTGGCCGCGGCCATTCTTCCGCTGGCCACCGCTTACAACATATGCGAGGGATTGGGATTCGAATCCGGCGTGGAGAAGCGCTTTTCCGAGGCGCCGATATTTTACTGGCTCTACACCATGCTCATCGCATTCGGAGCGGGTTTCGTGCTGATCCCCCGACTGCCGCTGCTCAAGGTCATCCTGTTTTCGCAGGTCGCCAATGGTATTCTGCTGCCCTTCGTGCTGGTTTACATGCTGATCCTGATCAACCGGCGCCGCATCATGCAGGAATACACCAACAACTTTTGGCAGAACGCGGTGGCGTGGTCGACCGCCGTGGTGATCGTCGGGCTCACCATGGGCATGCTGTGGAACACCGTGCGATCCTGAGAAATAGAGATGTCCACGCAAGCCATTCCAGTGGAAGAATACGCCGCGCTTGTCGAACGCTTCAACGCGCACATGCGGACTTCGGGAGTCCACGACATCGCGGGCTATTACTGGTACCATACCGTGGATCTACCGGGCGGCATCGCCACGCCGGGGATGTACGATTACCGCTCGACGGTAAACGCGTTTCAGTTTCCCGAAGACATGCGTGGGATGACGGCGCTGGACGTGGGCTCGGCCACCGGTTATTTCGCGTTCGAATTCGAGCGGCGCGGTGCGGACGTGGTGTCAGTGGATCTGCCATCGCTCGAAAAACTCGACCGCTTCCCGGGCCAGGAAACCAGCGCGCTGCTCAAGAAGATTGAGCACATGATCGTGCCGCACTCCGCGGACAAGCTCAGTGGGTTGGTGCACCGCTATTCCTCGCAGGAGCTGCACCATTACTTATTGGACGCTCCGTTCCGGCTGTGCGCGCGGTTGCGCGGGTCCACGGTGGAACGGCGTTACGCGACAATCTACGATCTCTCGCCCGAAACTCTGGGCCGCGCAGGGTTCGATTTCGTCTTCTTGGGCGATATTCTGCTACACACCCTGCGCCCGTTCGATGCGCTGTGGGCGGCCGCCAAGATGTGCCGGGGAACTTTGGTGGTGGCGCAACAGATGCCCGGCCAGCCGGATGACCCGCCGGCCATGTTGTATGAAGGCGGCGAAAATCCGGGCGAGGACGATATCTGCTGGTGGCTGCCCAATCAGCGGTGCTTCACGCAATTGCTGCGCAAGCTGGGCTTTGCTGAAGCAGTGGCCGTAGGCACCTATGAAGGCGTGCAGCGCCCCGCCAACCAGCCGTTTTCGCGCCGCATCGTGTGGGCCAAGCGGGACGGCGCGAGGTAGCGCGCGGCGGCGTCTCCAAGCATCGCGATGGGTACGAATTACCCATTGACAACGGACCCCGGCAGGCGCACAATCAAGCCGTAAAGCAAGAGAATGAGTCACCGGCCCACTGTTGTCGGGGCCGGAAATTTACTGAAGGAGGTTTCTATAGAACCCGACAAGCAAAGGGACGGTGGAATCCGGTTGGTCTGATTCGGTGGATGCATTCCCGCACGGCCGGAAAATGGCAGCATGGATTTCATGAGGTGCCGCGCCTTTGAGCGCAAATCGATGGCGTCACCAGGAATCGCAACAGAAGAGCCGGATTTCTCCCGTCCCCAACTTTCTTTTTCAGCCTAGCCAAGCGCTTTTGAAGAGCCGAATTTCGATTGGCTCCCCCAACACCACGGCCACCAAGTCGAAGCGCACTTTCTCCCACGGCGTATCGCTTTTTCGCGTGTATTCGCGAGCGACCCGCAGAAGATGCGCGCGCTTCACTGCGTCGATGGCACGCTCAGGCGGGCCGAAGGCTTCGGTACTGCGCGATTTCACCTCGACGAAGGCCAGCGCGTCTCCGTCCCAGGCGATGATGTCGGCCTCAGCGTCGCCCGCAGACAGGCGGTAATTCCGCGCGACAATCAGGTACCCCTGGCGGCGCAGGAAGCGGTGCGCCAGGTCCTCCCCCCGCCGTCCCAACGCGAGGTTCGGCTCCCACCGGCGAAGACGCGCCCGATGTCGAAGCCAATCGAAAAAGGTTGCTGTCAGCTGCACATACGACCATGGAGATAGTAGCTTCGCGCCGCAAGAAATCTCTTGAAATCCTGGTACTTACCCTGCCGCCAGCGGTGCCGAAAACGGCGTACAATGATGGGTCTCGAAGGAAATGCAAGCCGTGAACGCCCAACTCCAGCAACTGGGTACTGAGTTCCGCGAACTGGCGGAACGCGCCAAAACCCTCGCCACGCGTGCAGGGGAGCGCTTGTGCGAACGCCCATCCCCTCAGAGTTGGTCCGCCGGTGAATGCCTGGAACACCTGCGCCTCAGCACGGAAGCGTACTTCCCCGTGTGGGCGCGTTCGTTTACCGAAGCCCGCGCTCTTGGCAACTGGAGCTCCGGTGCCGAGTACCACCTGGATCTCTTCGGCAAGCTGCTGAAATGGACTCTGGAACCTCCGCCCAAGTTCCGGTTTAGGGCTCCATCGAACTTCCATCCCATCGACGTTGGCCGCCCGGACCAGGTCCTACCGGCATTCCTGGCTTCGCAAGACGGCCTATTGGAATTCATCCGTCAGGCGGACGGACTTCCCATCGACAAGCTTAAGGTCCCCTCTCCGTTTAATAGCAAGCTCCGCTATAGCGTCTGGTCTAGCTTTTGCGTCACTGCGGCGCACCAGCGCAGGCATCTGGCGCAGGCCGAGCGAGCTGTTGTGACAGGCCGCTCGGGCGACTCGGCATCTGGGTTCAAGACTGCCGTCCAGTGAGCCCGGTCTACCGAACCTGCGCCGTTTCTTTCTCTGGCATCTCCCGCGCTCCTGTTACGCTCGTAGAGCCATGGGCAAAGGCTTTAATTTAAGTAACTTGCAGGCGCTGCTGCTTTTCGTGCAGTCCTTTTACGAAACGTTTGAGCGCTACACTTCGCGAATGCCTGGTCAAGACC
This sequence comes from Candidatus Sulfopaludibacter sp. SbA3, assembly GCA_945861255.1. Lineage (GTDB taxonomy): Bacteria > Acidobacteriota > Terriglobia > Bryobacterales > Bryobacteraceae > Palsa-187. The sequence goes on along the minus strand of CAMAUG010000069.1, from coordinate 3,775 downwards.
CTCTGGAGCGCGTGCACGCTACGCCAGGGTATCCGCGCACGATCACGGGCGGCCTGACCATCCGGTTGTTCCCAAAGGCGCGTTGACTCCGGGCCGCGACAGGGGGGCGGCTTATCGCGGAGCGCCCGGAGCACTCGCCGCGGGTTCCGTCACGCCGCGCTTCGGTCCCAGCCCCAACGCGATCAACGCCAGCGAGCCGAGCTTGCCGTCGGCCTCCAGATTCTGATCTTTCTGAAAGCGCTTGAGCGCGTCCGTGGAATCGCTGCCCCATGCGCCATCCACGGCGCCGGCAAAGTAACCCTTGCCGGCGAGTGCCTGCTGAATTTCCTTGTACCGGTCGGGGGTGGGCTGTGCCTGCATCCAACGCCGCGGGGACGTCTTACCTTTTGACTTCGACTTCGACGCCGTCTTGCTCGGGACATTGGACTTCGCGGCCGTCTTGGCCGGCAACCGTTTCGCCTTGGACGTAGTCTGGCCAACCAAGAGATTAGTCTGGGCCGAGATCACGATCGCCGCCAGGGTCGCCGCCCCAATCGCTGAAAAGACGCGATGAACCACTTGTGGCCTAGTTCTGGGGCAGTGTGCCGCTGAGGAACATTGTCACAGTCCGCGGTGCTCCTTTGGCGCGCGCGGGCGTGGGCCGTACCACGCGGAATGCCACGGCATCGCCCGCCTTCAGGCCCTGCTGGATCCTGCGGATATCGTCGACCGACCCCACGGGCTGGCGGTTGATGGAAATCATGATGTCTTTTTCCATCATGCCGATTTCGTCGGCGAAGGAATCCGGCTCCACGCGCGTTACCACGACGCCGCGTTTATCCGGCGTCAGCTCCAATTCATCGGGCGCCGCCGCGCGGATGCTGATGCCGAACTTTACCTGCGCCGATTCGGGCGTAGCGCCGCCGTTGGGTGTGACACTCTCGCCCACCACGCGCGGGTCGTCCGAAAACACTTTCGTTCGATCCTGAATGGTGACATTCAAGGTCAGTTTCTTGCCCTCGCGGTCGATGTTCAGCGCGGCCTGCGACCCCACTGCCATTTCGGCCACGCGGCTCACCAAATCCTCGCCGTCCTTAATCGCCTGTCCGTTAATCCCGGTGATGATGTCGTCCGGCTTGATGCCGCCTTGATCCGCAGGCCCGCCCTTGCGGACTTCGCCCACGATCACGCCGCGCTCCACGCCCAGCGCCTTCAACGTTTCCGGCTTGATTTCCCTCTGCCAGGAGATGCCGATGGAGCCGCGCGTCACGCGCCCATCGCGAATAATTTGGTTATACACTCGGACCGCGGTATTCACCGGCAGCGCGAATCCGATACCCTGATATCCGCCACTCTGCGTCGCGATCATCGTGTTGATCCCAATCACCTCGCCCTTGATGTTCAGCAAAGGTCCACCGCTGTTGCCGGGGTTGATCGCCGCGTCGGTCTGAATGAAACGCTGGAACTGGCCGCCCACATTCTCGCGCCCGATGGCGCTCACGATCCCAGCGGTAACGGTAGCCTCCAGACCAAACGGAGAACCGATGGCCACTGACCAATCGCCCACCTGTACGCCGTCGGCGTTGCCGATGACTACCGGCGTCAGCGCCCGCTTGGCGTCGATCTTGATCACTGCGATGTCGGTCTCGCGATCCGCGCCGATCAGCTTGGCCCGGTATTCGGTGTCGTCGCCGTGCAGCTTTACTTTAATGCGGTCGACGCCATCCACCACGTGATTGTTGGTGATGATATACCCGTTCTTGTCCACGATGAAGCCGGTTCCGGATTGCTCCCGCCGGCGTGGCATTTGCGGCAGGCCGCCACCACCGCCATTGGGGCCGCCAAAGAAGCGCCGGAAAAGATCGTTAGCGTCGCCGTCGGCATCATCGTTGGCGTCGGCGTCGGGTTCGGCGTCTTTTTGCTTACCGCGGCCTGAGGGAGCTTTGGCAGTGACCTCCGCCGTGATGTTGACCACGCTAGGGTCCAGCGCCCGCGCTAGTTTCGTGAATTCGTTGCCGACGGCGGCAGCCTTAGGCAGCACCAGCGGCGTCGCGTCCGGCGCGGCCGTCTGGCCTCTCTGCGCCTGCACGCCGGTGTTGATCAGAGTTCCGATGACGATCCCCAAACACAGCGTCGCCAGCAACAGAGTGGTGGAGAGTAATTTCTGTTGGCGCATCTTTTCAAGCAGTTTCATATATTTGTGAGGTGGCCACGTGGGGACACGCGTCCTTAACGGGAACACGCGACCCTCATAGCCATTATACTTTCATGGACGGCCAAGCATGAGATTGGGTTGCATCGCCGCGCTCATCCTGCTTGTACCATCCCACCCGGCGCTCCGGCTATTCCGCGCCCAGCAGCACGCACAGCGCCAGCAGCACCCGCCGCAGCCCGGCATCACGGCCCTCCGGGGAGTACCATTCCGCCATGGTGTGCGCACCCCCGCCCTGGCCACCCGCGCCGACAGAAACCGCTTGCAGGCCTAGCGACAGCGGCACGTTGGCGTCCGTCGAAGAGCAGTCCAAGCGGCTGCGGATGCCCAGGTGCGCATCCACGGCGCGAAATGCCTCGAGGATAGGCGCATCGGCGGCCAGATCGCCCGCCGGCCGCGAGCCGATCTCCCGCAGCCGCGCCGAAACGCGTCCTCCGGGCGAGCGCAGGTTCTCCACCTCCACCGCCTCCTCCACCGCGGCCGTCAGTTGCTCCACCAGGCGATCGATGCGCGGGCCGCTTTCCGAGCGCAGATCGATCTTGCCGCGCGCCTCCGAAGGAATCGAATTGATGCTGGACCCACCGTCGATAATGCCGAAGTTAAACGTGGCTCGCGGGAAATCGGCGGCAGAGGAGATGCCGGACGCTTCGTCGGTGAACAGAGTCACGGCGCGGCTTAGGGCGTGCACCGGGTTGCCGGTATCGCGATCACGCCAACTATGGCCGCCCGGGCCGCTGACCACCACTTCAAACCGCCGGCTGGCCAGCGCGCGCGACGTGATGTGTTCGGCGCCGGGACCGTCGAGCACCAGAAACGCCTTGACGCGGGAGAGATCGGCGGAGCGGCAGAAGTAGCGCATGCCGCTCAAATTGCCTTCCCCCTCTTCGCCGACGTTGGCAACCAACACGGGCGCGCACTCGGGCGTATCCAAAGGAGGGCACGCGCGCCACGCCGCGGCCAGCGCCAGCAAGCCCGCCAGCCCCGCGCCGTTATCGGCGACTCCCGGGCCAAGATAGCGCCCGTCTTCGCCCAAACGAATCTCGCTTTCGTTGCGCGGCGCGAGCACCGTGTCGAGATGCGCCGTCACCGCCACGTAAGGTACGTCTTTGTAACCTGGCAGTGTCGCGATGACGTTGCCGCCCTTATCGATGTGCGCTTCCCAACCCAGCGAACGTAACTGAGCGGCCATCCACTCCGCCCGCTTTTCTTCGAAAAACGTGGGCGCCGGGATGCGGCACAAGGCGAGGTGCTGTTCGTTGATCCACGCGCGCTCCCGCCGGAACCACTCGAGGCACGCCTTCACATCCGGCGAGGTGGCCAGTTCAGCGACGGATTGGGCAAGCAGCGGCACGTAAACTCGATTCTACCCTGTGGGTGGGTGGGCGTTCACGGGCAATGCCCTGATCCGGAGCACCGATGCTTGGTTTTAGGGGCTGTCTAGGCGCCAGTCCCGCCGCAAATTGTCCTCGTCGTCGAACGGCCACCACGTATCGCCGGCCAAGTGGAAATCCATCCCCTTCTTGTGATGTAGAAGTATGTCTTGAAATTCTCCTCGACCAGGTTGATCTCCGGCATACCCTGGAT
>CAMAUG010000068.1 GCA_945861255.1 Candidatus Sulfopaludibacter sp. SbA3 | reverse complement strand
GGATCGAGGCGCCGTGTCACCGTCACTTCAACCCGGCACCGTGCGAAAACTGGCGGGCGTTGGCGTCGAAGCACCTCCGCGGCGGTCTGCAGAATCAGCTTGCCGCTTCTGCCGCCAGCTTATCGAAGAACTTCTTGATCATCATCTTCGCGGTGCCATCGATCAGGCGTTGCCCCACCGCGGCCATGGTGCCGCCCACTTGCGCATCGCCTTCATAGGAGACTTCGGTACCTTCGCCCGCGGCGGCCAGTTTCAATACGCCGTCGCCCTTGACGAAGCCCACGCGGCCCGTGCCTTCCACCACCAGGCGAAAACTCGAAGGCCTGGTTTGCTCGGTGATGCGGACCTTGCCTTCAAAGGCGCCGGACAGACTCGCCAGCGCCATCTTCATCTTCATGCGGTATTCGTCCGGGCCGGTTCGTTCGAGGCCCTCGCAGCCGGGAATCGCCCGCGCCAGGACCACGGGGTCCTGCATGACGTCATAGGCCCGTTCAAGCGGCAGAGGCAGTGTGTATGATCCTGAAATTTTCACGTGATTTGTGGTTGAAGGGACACCGCGGCCGTAGGGGAGCGGATGGGGCTGCTACGAAGCTCTCCCGATCGCGGCACTCAGTGCGCGGCCGGCATATACACCTGCCAGATGCTTGCGATAATCGGCGGACGCATGAATATCGGAGTTGGCGTCGGCGCCCTGGGCCACCAGCGCGGCGGCTTTCTGGATGTCGGCGGGCGATCCACCGGTGCCTTCCAAGGCCTTCTCCGCGGCCGTGGCGCGGAACGAAGAATTGGTCAAGCCCGTAACTCCGATGCGCGCCTCCGTGACTTTGCCGCCGGCTTTCTTCACACGGGCGGCGATCCCCACCATGGCGAACCCACTGGCGGGCTGCGGGGCTTTTTGATAGCTTGCGCCGGAACTGTCGATGGGTACGATCACTTCTCGCACGATTTCACCTTCTCCGAGCGAAGTGGTAAATGCGTCGACGAAAAAGTCCGCGGCGGAAACGGTGCGGTCACCGTTCGCGCCACGCAGCACGATTTTCGCTTCCAAGGCTTGCAGCGCCGCCGGATAGTCCGCCGACGGGTCCGCGTGCGCCACGCTCCCGCCCAGCGTCCCCATGTTGCGCACCTGCACGTCGCCGATGGCAGCCGCGGTCTCAGCCAGCAGGGGGCACTTGGAGCGCACCAACGCGGAACTCTCCACGTCGTAGTGGGTGGCGGTCGCGCCCAGGTGCAGCGCGCCGCCTTCCTCACGAATGTAGTTCAAGTCCTTGATGCGGCCCAGATCCACAAGGTGCTCCGGCGCCGCCAGGCGCAGCTTCATCATGGGGATCAGGCTCATGCCGCCGGCCAGCGCCTTGGCGCCTCCGCCGATCAGCTTTACGGCCTCGTCGAGTGTCTTGGGTGCGGTGTAATCGAACGTTTGCGCGAACATTAGTTGTTGCCTCCCGCATTCGCGAGTTTCCAGATCTTCTCCGGCGTTAGCGGCATGTCGATATGCCGTACGCCCAAATGCGACAGCGCATCGACCACGGAATTAACCACGGCCGGCGAACAGCCTATGGTGCCCGCCTCTCCCACGCCTTTCACGCCTAGAGGATTGACGTTGGTCGGTGTAATGGTGTGATCGTTTTCGATCCACGGCATCATATGCGCGCGCGGCATGGTGTAATCCATGTACTCGCCCGTGATGAGCTGGCCGTTGTCGTCGTAGACGGCTTGTTCCCACAGAGCTTGGCCCAACCCTTGCGCGACGCCGCCGTGCACCTGGCCGTCGACGATCAGAGGGTTGATGATGTTGCCGCAATCGTCGACAGCGATGTAGCGGCGGATGGTGATATTGCCGGTGTCTTTATGGACCTCGGTCAGCACGATGTGCGCGCCGAACGGGAAGGTGAAGTTCGGCGGTTCCCAGAAGTGGGTGGCAAGCAAACCCGGCTCCGTATTGGGCGGAAGTTTCATGGCACGGTACGATGCGCCGGCGACTTCCGCAAGCGCCTTCGTCTTGCCGGTCTTATTGCAAATCACCTGGCCTCCGGAGAAGGAGACGTCGTCCGATTCCAGCAGCATGGCGCCGAAAACCTTGACCTTGGCCTTCAAGTCCTGCAACGCGAAGTACAACGCGGTGCCGCCGATGGCCGTGCCGCGGCTGCCGAACGTGCCGATGCCGTACTGCACGATGGCCGTGTCGCCGCGAACCACCAGAATGTCGTCGATATCCACACCCAGCTCGTCGGCGGCAATCTGCGCGAACGTTGTTTCTTCGCCCTGGCCGTGGTGGCACGATCCCGTCATCACGGTGACCTTGCCGGACGGTTCGATCTTCACCGTGGCGCTTTCCCAGCCTCCCGCGGGCGTGGCGGGGGAGGGGCCCATGGCGCAGATTTCACCATATGTCGAGAGCCCGACACCCAGCAGCCGTCCTTGCTTGCGCGCCTCGGCCTGCTCCTGGCGAACCTTGGCGTAATCTACGATCCCGATGGCCTTGTCGAGCGGAGCGGCGTAGTTTCCGGAATCGTAAATCAATCCGGTCGCCGTGGGATATGGAAATTCTTCGTTGGTCACAAAGTTCTTGCGCCGGATTTCGACCGGGTCCATGCCGATTTCGTCGGCAAGGATATCCACCATGCGCTCGATGCCGTGCGTGGCTTCCGGACGTCCCGCGCCGCGGTAGGCATCGGTGGGAACGCAGTTGGTGAAGACGCCGACGATATCAGCGCGGATGTTCCTGGCCCTGTAAATCCCCGGCATCATCAGCACGCTCAGCGTCGGAATCGCCGGCGTTAATAACTGGTGGTAGGCGCCCAAATCCTGAATGATCTTCAGTTTGATGCCGAGAATGGTGCCGTCTTTCTTGGCGGCGACCTCATAATAGTCCACATGGCCGCGGCCGTGAATGGTGGTCAAGAAGTTTTCGCGGCGCGATTCGATCCACTTCACGGGCTTGCCGATCTTCATCGATACAAAACCCATCAACGCTTCTTCCGCGTAAACGTTGAGCTTGCTGCCGAATCCGCCGCCGACTTCAGGCGCGATGACACGCATGCGGTTCTCTTCCAGGCCAAGCATCCCGGCCACCAGCGTGCGCACCAGGTGTGGAATCTGCGTGGAGGTGTAGAGATTCAACTGGCGGTCCGCGCCGCGCCATTCCGCCACCACGCCGCGCGTTTCCATCGCGTTCGGCACCAGGCGCTGGCTGGTGATGCGCTGTTTAACGACAACGTCGGCTTCGGCGAACGCCTTGTCGATATCGCCGCCCTCCTGGTGATAATTGAACGCCGTGTTATCGGGCCACTCCGGATGCACCGCCGGTGCGCCGGGAGCCAGCGCCTTCTCCGGATCGGCGACCGCCTGAAGGACCTCATAGTCGATTTCAATGAGATCGGCCGCATCCCGCGCCAGATACCGGTCCGTGGCAACCACCACAGCGACCGGGTGGCCGACGAAATACACGCGATCGATGGCCAGGATGTAATGATGCGGCACGCGCAGGTCCGGCAGCGACGCGCCGCACGGGACCGGGCCGACTTTTTCGGTGTCTTTCCCAGTGAACACCGCGGCCACGCCGGGTGCGGCAGCAGCGGCTTTGGTATCGATGGAGCGAATCTTCGCCGCGCCGTGAGGGCTGCGGACGATGGCAGCGTAATGCATGCCGGGCAATTGAATATCTTCAACGTAGGTGGCGGTGCCCGTGATCAGGCGCGGATCTTCGCGGCGCCGGATGCGCTTGCCGACTAGTGTTTCAGTCTTGGTGATGGTGGTGGCCATGGTGTCCTCCTACCTTCCCGCCGCAGCCGCGGCTTTTACAGCGTTGACGATGTGCTGGTAACCGGTGCACCGGCACAGATTGCCTTCCAGCCCGTGACGGATTTCCGCTTCGCTCGGCGTGCCGTTGCGGTCGATGATCTGCTTCGAAGCCATGATCATGCCCGGCGTGCAGAAGCCGCACTGCAAGCCGTGCTCGTTCCAGAACGCCTCCTGCACGCGGTGCAGCTTGCCGTCGCTGGCGATTCCTTCAATGGTCGTGACGTTCGCGCCATCGGCCTGGACGGCAAACATGGTGCAACTCTTGACGGCCTTACCGTCCAGCTCCACCGTGCACGCGCCGCACAGCGAAGTCTCGCAGCCGGTGTGTGTGCCGGTGAGGCCCACGGTCTCGCGCAGGTAGTGGACCAGGAGCAGCCGTGGTTCCACGTCGTGCGAATAGCGCTTCTTGTTTATGGTTAGGTTGATTTTCATGGCGGCCTCTTTCAAGGAGGGAGTTCTTGAAGATATCAAACTTCGGGAGGGGACGGAAAGGGGGTATCAACGCAACCCACGGGATAACGCAACCGGTCAGCGGTGTTCCAGGTGCTTCAGGCGGGCGTCCAGGACTTCCTCGACGCGATGCAATTCCGCGCGCCACATGTCCTTCATTTCGTCCAGGCGGCGATCCAGGCCGTTGAAGCGGTCATTGACGGCGGCGAAGCGGGTTTCAATGGCGTTATCCACCATATCAAATCGGGCGTCGATCCCTTTGAAACGGGCGCCGATCCCGTTGAAGTGGGCGTCGATGTAGGCGCGCAGGTCGCCGGAGCGTTCGTCCATCGAAGAACGCAGGTCATTCATACGGGCGTTCAGGTCATTCATGCGGGCGTTGTTGATGAGGATGCCGATAAGAACCGTAATCATCGTGGCCACTGTGGCCAGTGCGACGGTCAGGATCTGCACATCCATCATACGGTTTTATCGTAACACTCCGTACCCCTAGTGGCCGGCACGCGAAGATATTCTCACGGAATCTCGCGCTGAAGTGACCGCTAACGGAATCTGAGTTTGTTCCGTCTCGCGCGGATCGCGATGCATAGCAGCGCCACTGTAAGCGCAGCGCAGGGAACGCCCACCCACAACAGCGCCTGCGCGTTCACCGGCCCTTGCGCGATGCCCGCGACGCCGAGCATCAGCAACACGCCGCCTATTACTCCGGGAATGACCCTGCCGGGGCGAAGAAGTTCGGCGTAAATCCCTAACAGGCCCGCGGCGATGAACAGCATGGCGCGCATGACTTCAGAGTATCGCTACTCTAATGAGTAGTGAACCCCCGCAAGATTCTTGTGCGCGCCACCAATTGGGTGGGCGACGCTGTGATGTCGCTGCCCGCCCTCCGCGCCCTGCGCGTGCGGTTTCCGGAAGCGGAGATTGCGATTTTGGCCAAACCGTGGGTTGCCGATCTCTACCATCGCGAATCGTTCTGCGACCGCATGATTCCTTACACGCCGAAAACTCTCGGTGAAAAATGGAATGCGGGCAGGGCACTGGCAAAGGAACAATTCGATTGCGCGATCCTGTTGCAGAATGCTTTTGAAGCCGCGCTGGTGGCCTTCGCCGCGCGCATTCCGGCGCGTATCGGATATGCTCGCGACGGACGCGGCCTCCTGCTGACGCAAGCCATCGCGGTTCCCCGGAAGGGCGAGATTCCCCCGCATGAACGCTTCTACTATCTTGAACTGCTTCGCCGCGCGGGGATTCTCGATTCTCTTCCGGAGTCCGATGGCATACGGCTGGATTGCGCTGCTGCGGCGCGCGAAGCCGGCCTGGAGCGGTTTCGCGAGCTTGGGCTCAACGGCGGGGTGATAGGGATGAGCCCGGGAGCGGCGTACGGAACCGCTAAGCAATGGATTCCCGAACACTTCGCGGCCGCCGCAACGCGCGTGGCGTTGGAGACCGGCGCGCAAGTGGCCATCTTCGGATCGAAAGACGAACGCGAGTTGTGCGCGCGGATCGCCGCCATCATCGCTCACGACATTTCCGCGCCCGTGAAAAATTTCGCGGGGGAAACCACGCTCGGCCAGTTCATCGATCTGGCCGCAGCGTGCCGCGTGTATCTCACTAACGATTCCGGCGGCATGCACATCGCCTCCGCGCTGGGTGTGCCCACGGTGGCGATTTTCGGCGCCACCAACGACGTCACCACCGGACCCACCGGACCTCTGGCGCGCGTGGTGCGGGAGCCGGTGGAATGCAGCCCGTGCTTGAAGCGCGAATGCCCCATCGACCACCGCTGCATGACGCGCGTGAGTGCGGAGCGGGTAGCGCTGGCCGCACTGGACCTGTTGAAATAAGAAACTGGGAAATCGCTTTGGACACTCGCTTGAAAATTGTCGCCGCCGACGCTTCCGATGCTATCGCACGGGAAGGGGCCACGGTTGTCAGTGGATATTTCGATCCGCTTATCGCGGCCACCGCCCACCGACTGGCGGCACTGAAAGAAACCGGCAAACCACTGTTGGTAGTGGTCGCCACGGCGCCCGATGCGATTCTAACGGCTCGCGCGCGCGCCGAGCTGATCGCGGGGCTGGCCTGTGTGGACTATGTTTGCGAGCACGCGCCCGATCTGACGCCGGATGTGCGCCTGGAAGAAGAACATCGTGCCGCTCAAGCGCAGCTCATCCGTCACGTGCACGCACGCCAGCAGACGGCGGCTTCCAAGGCGTCGTCCTGATTCATCCGATGACGCCGGCCCGTATTATCGTCATCCGGTTGAGTTCCATGGGCGACGTGATTCACACGCTGCCTGCGGCGGCCAGTCTTAAGCACAGTTTTCCGCAAAGCCGCGTCAGTTGGATCGTGCGGCCCAAGTGGGCGCCTTTGCTCGCGGACAACCCTTACATTGACGAAGTGATTCCGGTGGAGCGCTCCTTACGCGCCTCGCTTGCGTGCGCGGCTCGTGTGCGTTCGCAAGGCTGCGATCTGGCCGTTGATTTTCAAGGTCTGGTGCAGACGGCGCTCTTGGGTGCCGCCATGCGGCCGGAAAAATTCGTTGGTTTTAGCCGCGGCTCGGTGCGCGAGTTTCCCGCCGTATTCTTCTACTCCTCGGGCGTCCATGTCCGCGCGTCCCACGTAGTAGACCGCAATCTGGAATTGGCCGCGGGCGCGGGCGCGACGAATCTATTGCGTGTGTTTCCGTTGCCGGCGGGTTCGGCGGAGGTCCCCGCGCAGACCAGGCTCGGGACACTTCCGGAAGGCCCGTTTGTGCTGGCGAGCCCATTCGCCGGCTGGGGATCGAAGCAGTGGCCGATGGAGTTCTGGGCCAAGCTCTCCGGTCTGCTGGAACTACCCTTGGTGGTGAATGGCCCACCAGGCACGGAGAGCGAAATTTCTAGGATTCTGGGCGCGCGCGTGCACATCTCCGGAATTTCAGGATTAATTCACGCTACGCGCCGCGCGCACGCGGTGGTGGGAGTGGACAGCGGCCCCATGCACCTGGCCGCCGCGCTCGGCAAACCGGGCGTCGCGATCTTCGGACCCACCGATCCGGCGCGGAATGGCCCCTATGGTGGTTCGCTGAGCGTGCTCCGGGACGCGAGCGCGGTGACCGATTACCGCCGCGCGCCTACTCCCGCGGCCAGCATGCGCGCCATCACTCCGGCGATGGTGTCGGACACTTTGCGGATGTCCCTCGCCAATTCCGTGGAAGGGCGCAGGGCGTGAACTTCCCCAAACCCTACGCCGATGCGGTGGCGAGGCTTCGAGTGCCGGGCGGATTCGTACTGCTTGCAGCTTTCTTGTGGCTCTCCCGTCCCACCCTACCTGCGCTAGCGGCCGGTCTGCCGCTTTCCGTCCTCGGTATGGCGTTGCGGGCGTGGGCAGCTGGGCATTTGGAAAAGAACACCGCACTTACCGAAAGTGGTCCTTACGCTTGGGTCCGCAATCCATTGTATATAGGCACGTTATTGACTTCTCTTGGATTGATTATCGCAGCCCAACGGTGGGAACTTGCAGCACTGGCCGCAGTGGTGTTTTTCTTGATCTATCTGCCGGTTGTGGAACTGGAGGAACAGCACTTGGCCGCGCTGTTCCCGGCGTTCTCAGCGTACGCCGAACGAGTGCCGAAGTTGGTTCCTCACAGGCCATCCGGCAGCGCGGCTAAACGGTTCCAGTGGAGTGTTTACCGGCGCAACCAGGAGTACCAAGCCGCGTTCGGATTCCTGGTGGGCGTGGCCGTGCTGGTTTGGAAAGCGCTGGAGTAGGGCCGCGCTATTCGCCGATCTCAAGTTCGGCACGAACGTCCCGCCATTCAGGCAAAGCCAGGGGGCGGTTCAACTTCTCAATCACACTGGCCATCTCTCTGGCCTCATACGGACCCAGATCCGGCGATGCAAAGGCGAAGCGGCACAGGGCCGGCTCGCCCTTCTTTGCGTTCGCCGAACGGAGTGTAACGAATACCGTTACGCCGGAGAATCGGCTGGGCGAGTGGTTCACCACCAGATATTGAATCTCGGACTTACTGGAGGGATCCACAAGAATCCGGAATCCGGTGACCTCAATGGCTTTGGAAAGCGGGTTCGCGGATGTGCGGACGATGGTGGTGGCCGCAGCCGACGCGGGCGCCGGGGCTGGTTTCTCCGGCGCCCCCCGTGACGGTACCAGGGAAAGAATGCTGCCGAAGCCCGCGCTGAGCATAGTCACCCCCACCAACGCCATCCAGGCCCACCGCGGAAGTAAGGGCTTCTTGAATGCTTTGCCTTCGGGGAACTGCGGCTCCAGTTCGCGATCACGGAAGGACGTCAGCTTTTTGATGAGCATCGGTCCGGGTAGAGTGACTCGCGGAATGCAATCGGTGGTGACCGGATTCGAGCTTGGCGCTACAGGCCGCAGTGGTTTCCCAGCCAGCGGGGAATACGCCGCCAAACCGGCTACGGCGGGTGTAGGCGCCGGCATTACCGACCGCGGTTGACTTGGCGCATGTGGCGGAGGAACCGCGGCGTCGGGGAGTGACACTCGCGGAATGGCTGTGGGCTTGATCCGCCGCCAGGGAGTGCTCTTCGCGGTTTGCATCGACGGCTGCGGCGATGGCAGCGTGCGATTGGCGATGCCGGTTCCCACTACCGGCCCGCGATTCGGCAGCGCCACCGGGCGCGCCTCCAAAGCCGCGCTGGACGCTCGCCTGGAAGCGCCGGGCCTCGCTGGAATCCCGCGAGGTAAATCCAGTTTTCCAGAGACAGGCGGATCGGGCGGCTCCTCAACGATATCCAAAGCGCGGACCACATCTTGCAGCGGATCGCCGGTCGCCAAGTGCGGAGACAAACTCGGCAAGGAGATATCCAGCGGCTCGGGCCAAGGGATCGCTTCCGATACATTCACCGGCAGGCCGGTGGCAGTGGGTGCTGACAGGGCCGATGAATCGCTGGAGAGGGCCAGAGAAGGCGCGAGCTGCGTAGCAAGCATCTGCGTGCGCGCGAGCCCTTTTGCAGCGTTTGGGTTGGCGCCCGAAGCGCGCGCGGGTGCTTCCACGTTGGAGGTGCGCACGGGTGCTTGCACGTTGGAGGTGCGCACGGGTGCTTCCAGTCCGACGGTCGCCGAGGTGGGTTCCAACGTGTTTGCCCGCACGTCGCAGGCCGGGCATTCACGCTCTTGTGGAGCGATCTCGCGGCCACACTCCGGGCAGATCCAGTGGAACATATCTCAAATGTACACGGATATCGTTTCCAGTCCGTTAGGGCGGTTGCCCTATGCGGCGAGTCCAGGAACCTTACGACACCCAACATTCCATCTCAGTGAATCTGGCGGCTGTCCGCATCGCGGCTGGCGGGCGCCACGGACGTCTTCAGCCGGCATGCAGCGTACGCAGCGCGGGTGCAAGGTACTCCAGGAACTTATGCTTGGCTCGGGCTGGTGCTTGGCTCGCCGGGCGCTCCCGTAACTCTCTGGCGAAAGTCTCGAAGGATCGTCCCATTTCCGAGGCCGGATTGATCCACTGCGCTTGCCTGGTGGCCTCATTGATACCCACATAGTCGTTGGAGAAGGAATGCGCTACCGGCAGGCCCAGTATTTCCTCCACCTGGACCTGCGCAAACAGGGAACGTTTTTGCAAGCGGTTCAGCACTATGGAAACTCTTCCCTCCAAATCCATCTTTCGGAGAAACGCGAGCTTTCCCCGCGCCAAGTGCAGCGACGCCACCTCCGGCGTACAAACCAGAAGAATCCGTTTGGATTCGCTCATCAATTCCATCGAATAGCGTTCCAGATTGCCGGACAAATCAAAAACAATGGCGCCGTAGGAACGGCCCATGAAGGCGGCGAGTTCGCGGATCTGATCGTGATCGATGCGGTAGCTGGGATTCACCGGTCCCGAGTGAAGCACATCCAACTTATCCTTGGTTCCGTCCACGGTGGTGACCAGATCCCTCCAAATGTGTTCGTCCATCCGGGCGATATTTTCCATGGCATCGACGACCGAACGTTGGTTGACCAGTTTCAGGAGAAATCGCAGCATGCCTGAGCTCAAATCGAAATCCGCCAACAGGACCCGGGTGTCTTCGTCGCGCGACATCGCGGCGGCCGTATTCAGGGCCACCGTGGATGTCCCCACGCCGGCCTTGGCCGGAAGAAAGGAAAACACCTGCGTGGTGCGGAGATTGCTTTGCGGGCGCTTCCCGACCAGGTTGCGAATTCGAGACAACGAATCCGCGACTTCCTGAAAATCGAACGGCTCGGCGATGAATTCGCGAATTCCCAGCCGCATGGTTTGGTGAAGCACCGCCGCGTCCATGCTCCCGTGCAGCGCTACTATCTCCACGTAGCGGGCTTCGCTCTCCAGCAATGCTGAGATCGCGGAGGCTTTCTCCTGGTCTTCAAAGCTTAGAAAAAGGACGTCCACGGCCTGAGCTCGCGCGGTCCGCAGAATGTCTTGCGGCAGCGGATACCTATCCATGGTCTTGCGGTTGTCAACGACGACGGTTTGTTCCAACACATTGCAAAACTTCGCCGAGAGTTCCCGATCCGGGCACACCACTATGCTGCGTAACATCGCGCGTTTCTCCTTACAGGGCTTCAACGGCCGCCCATGGGCGGCGCTTGGGCTTTTCCGGTACAGTGTCGTATCGGCATGGAACCGGCGAATCACAGGCCGCTTTTCAGATGCGGGGCGGGGGCCACGGGGCGGGGCCGCCTTCTCATCAGGCTCACATTCGAGTAGAATTTGACGGATGAGCCAAATATCCGAAGTTGACAAGAGCCGCGCGAGCGCCACGGCCTCCGCGCCTCCGTCCCAGCCAAAACGGCGAGTGCCCCGCGCGATCTCGCACGCCTTCTGGATACTGGTAGCGATTTGCGCTGCCTGGTCGCTGGGTGTGATTGCGCAGGACCGCGGAGAACCCATCAACAGCTTGTGGCTGGTGGTGGCTTCGACTTGCATCTATTTGATCGGCTACCGCTTCTACGCGAGCTTCCTGGCCGCCAAGGTGCTGGCTCTCGACGATCGGGCGACGCCCGCGGAGCGCCTGCGAGACGGCCACGACTTTGAGCCCACCAACAAGTGGATCCTCATCGGCCACCACTTCGCCGCCATCGCGGGCCCGGGACCGTTGGTGGGGCCGACGCTGGCCGCGCAGTTCGGCTACCTGCCCGGAGCGCTCTGGATCATCATCGGTGCAGTGGTGGGCGGCGCGGTGCAGGATTTCGTGGTGCTGTTCTGTTCCATCCGCCGCAACGGAAAAACGCTGGGGCAGATGGCGCGCGAGGAAATCGGCAAGGTTGGCGGCTTTGTGGCGCTGATCACCGTGCTGCTGATGATGATCATTATTCTGGCGGTGGTCGGCCTGGTGGTGGTCAATGCGCTGAAGGGTAGCCCTTGGGGGACGTTCACCATCGCGGCCACCATGCCCATCGCCGTGATCATGGGCCTGGACCTGCGCTACTTCAGGCCGGGCCGGGTTCTGGAGGTTTCCGCAATAGGCTTCGTGCTGGTGATCGCCGCCATTTTCGGCGGACAAGCCGTGGCGGATTCCGCCAGTTGGGCGCCATGGTTCACGTACTCCGGCGTGGCGCTGGCGATCGGGCTGGCCATCTACGGGTTCATCGCGAGCGTGTTTCCAGTGTGGTTGCTGCTGGCTCCGCGCGGATATCTGAGCACGTTTGTGAAGCTGGGCGTGGTGCTGGCGTTGGGTGTCGGCATCTTCTTCGTGCACCCGCAGTTGCAGCTTCCCGCGTACACCCGATTCGTGGACGGAACCGGGCCCATTTTCGCTGGCAAGATCTTCCCGTTCTGCTTCATTACGATTGCGTGCGGCGCGGTTTCCGGATTCCATTCCCTGGTTTCTTCCGGGACCACTCCGAAACTGCTGGCGCGCGAACGCTATGCCACCAGCACCGCGTACGGGTCCATGCTGCTGGAAAGCTTCGTCGCGATCATGGCCTTGATCGCCGCGGCTTCGCTGACACCGGGCGTTTTCTTCGCCGTCAATTCGCCGGCCGGCATCGTCGGCGCCACGCCGGAAGCGGCCACGGCCACCATCACCAACTGGGGCTTCCCGGTGGAAGCGGGCCAGATGCAAACGCTCGCCGATTCGATCGGCGAGAAATCATTGTTCTATCGCACCGGCGGCGCGCCGTCGCTCGCGCTGGGCATGGCGCAGATTTTTTCCACGATTCTTGGCGACCAGCGAGTGCTGGCGTTCTGGTACCACTTCGCCATCATGTTCGAGGCGCTGTTCATTCTCACGATCATGGACACCGGCACACGCGTCGGCAGATTCATGCTCCAGGAAATGCTGGGCACGGTGTGGCCCAAGATGGGCGAGACGAACTGGACGCCCGGTGTGCTGATGGCGAGCGCGGGCATCGTCGCCGCCTGGGGGTACTTCCTTTATCAGGGCGTGGTCGATCCGTTGGGAGGCATTAATTCGCTGTGGCCTCTGTTCGGCATTTCGAACCAATTGCTGGCGGCGGTGGCGTTCTGCGTGGCTACCACCATCCTGATCAAGATGCACGGCGCGAAGTACATGTGGGTGACGTGCGTGCCGCTGGCCTGGCTGGTGATCGTGTGCTTCACGGCGGGCTGGCAGAAGATCTTCGACTCTTCGCCGGCGCTGGGATTCCTGGCGCAGGCCGAGGCACTGGCGAACGGCCCGCAGACGGCCTCCACGGCGGCGCTGGTCTTCAACGCGCGACTGGACGCGGCGGTGACCGCGATATTCCTGCTCCTGGTAGCGATCATCCTGGTGGATTCGATTCGCGTATGGGCCGGCATTTTGTCCGGCAGGGTCGCGCCGAAGATGACCGAAACGCCGTATGTGCGGTCGCAACTGGCGGCGGAACTCTAGGAGACGGCTATGAGACGCTTCTTCCACCTGGTGCATCAGCTACTCAAGGAACTCGGCGACGAGAACGCCTACGAACGCCACCTGATCGCGCACGGCGTCAAGCACTCCGGCGCGGAGTGGCGGAAATTCTGCGATGAGCGGTGGCTGGCCAGCTCGCGGCGCGCGCGGTGCTGCTGAGAGGGCAGCCTCGCGCTACTCGCGGGCAGCGCCGACAGAGCCGCCAAGAGAGGTCATCCATTTCTCAGGCGAGCAACTGCCCCTAAGGAATCTTGTAAAGTATCACACTGTCCGGGGAGCCTTGGGCGATATACTGCCCATCCGGTGAGATATCGTGGCCATATAGCCGTAGATGCTTGCCCGCTGTTCCCGCCCACTTCACGTATGAGATAGGCGGCGTATATGCCGCAATGGCACGACCCTTTTCAAAATCCCAGATCACATGGCGTTTGAATTCGAGCGTTTCAGCAGATCTATCGAGAAAATTCGCGAGCTTCTGTGGCATCGTGCGGCGTTGATACTCCAGAAGGATCATACGATTTGCAGAAGATTTATTTGGTGTAGCGTATCCAACCTCAATGGGCACTTCGGTCTCCGAC
>CAMAUG010000067.1 GCA_945861255.1 Candidatus Sulfopaludibacter sp. SbA3 | reverse complement strand
CGTCGATATTCCGCAGCAACCCAGTCAGTACGCCTCCCGGCCCCACTTCAATGCAGCGCGTGACACCCGCCGCCGCCAGAGCCCGTATGGAATCGGCCCAGCGCACGGGATTGGGAACCTGCTGGTACAACCCCTCGCGCGCATCCGCTGCCGTCCGGACTTCACACGCGCGCCAATTGTTGAACAAGGGTACGCGTGGATCGGTGAATCGAGTCGCATCCAGTTCCGCCTTCAAGCGTTCCTGCGCGGGCCGCATGAGCGGGCAATGGAACGGAGCACTCACCGGAAGCAGGACCGCGCGTTTGGCTCCGGCAGCCTTCGCCAGTTCAGCGGCGCGCTCGACGGCTCCGGCGTGTCCGGCCACCACGATCTGGTCGGGTGAATTCAAGTTCGCCGCGGTCACGATTTCGCCCTGCGCGGCTTCGGACAGCACGCCTTCAAGCTTGCCCTCGGGCAGCTTCAACAGCGCCGCCATGGCGCCCACGCCTTCCGGCACGGCGGACTGCATAAACTGGCCGCGCTTGCGCACCAATCGCAGCGCATCCCCCAGGTCCAGCGCGCCGGCCGCAACCAACGCCGAATACTCGCCCAGGCTGTGGCCGGCCACGTAGTCGGGCGCGATGCCCTTGCTCTCCAGCACCCGATAAGCCGCGATCGACACCGTCACAAGCGCCGGTTGCGTGAACTCGGTGAGCTTGAGCTGCTCCTCGGGACCTTCGAAGCAGAGCTTGGAAATGGCAAATCCCAGAGCCTGATCGGCTTGCTCAAATACGCGGGCGGCTTCGGGATACGCTTCAGCCAGAGACTTGCCCATGCCGGCGTACTGCGAGCCTTGGCCGGGAAATAGAAATGCGATTTTAGACATGAAAAACGGGATCTAACGCAAGTTTAATACACGTGATGCGGGCGGCTCCTTCCCCAATGATCGCCCGAGCAGAGCGGACTAACGTTGGCGCTTCACGCCCGCGTCACGCGCCCATTTTCGCCGCCAGGTCCACCATGTCGTCCGCCACCACGTCGAAGTCGCCGGGCTTAGCGCGGTCCCCCGGCCGCGTGACGTACTCATTGGGGCGATGGATGAATCCGGTGCGCAGGCCCAGACTCCGCGCCGAGTTCAGGTCGCCCACATGCGCCGCCGCCATCATCACTTCCCCGGGCTTCAAACTCAATAATTCCGCCGCCATCAGATAAGCCTCGCGGTCGGGTTTATAATGACGGGCGAGCTCAGCGGATAGGATCAGGTCCCACGGCAGGCCTGCGTTCTTGCCCATGTCCATCAGCAGGGACACGTTGCCGTTGGAAAGCGGCGCGATGGTGTATTTCTTCTTGAGGCGCGCCAGGCCCGCCACCGAATCCGGCCACGGCTTTAAGCGGTGCCACACGCGATTCCAGTGGTCCTTCTCCTGCTCCGTGAGACCCGTGATACTGAATTCCTTCAGCAATTCCTCAAGTACCATCCGGTGCAGATCGTCGAGCTTGGTCCACGGTAGCTGGCCCTTGCGAACCTTATCCATTGATGGGCCATACCCGGCGCGCCAGCGGTCGGCGAACCGCGCCCAGTCGATGGTCAGGCCCTTTGCGCGGCCCCATTCCTTGCCTTCCGCGATGATGGAGCCGCGCCAGTCCACCACGGTGCCGAAGGTGTCGAAGACCAGCGCCTTCACCTGAACGCCCTGCGCACGGGCTCTCGAAGGGAATAGCGACATCGCGGCGCCACCGGCGGCGGCGCTCAGCAAAACACGTCGTGTGATGGTCATTCAGATCTCCTTAGTTTCGACTTGCTTTCAACAGCTCTTCAGCATACAACGCTCCGGCCGGTGTTTCCTCATGCTTGAAGAACGCGTAGACGTCGCGTCCGGCGGCCAGTTGCTCCCCGGCGCTCCGCGCGATTTCGCGACGCTCTTCCGGTGTGTAATCGTCTTTCCGCAGCCGTGAGTAAACGAAGTTCGCGGTGAGTACTTTCGGCACTTCCAGTTTCTCCGATTCCGCCAGGCACAGGGCAGCGCCATGCCGCTCCAGCAGGCGGTAGGTTTCCTCCGTCAGCCATGACACGTTGCGGAATTCGAAGGTGCAGCGGATGTCTTCGGGCAGTTTCGCAAGAAACGACGCGAGCAACGCGGTATCCGCTTTCATGTTGGGAGGCAACTGGAACAGCACCGGTCCCAGCCTTCGCGACGCCCTCAGCGGCTCCAACGCTTTGAAGAAGATTTCGTTGAACTCGGATTCCTTCAGGCGGTTGATATGCGTGATGCGCTGGTGCGCCTTGCAGGCGAACACGAAACTGGCCGGCGTCTGCGCCACCCAGTTTTCCAGCGTGGAGGCCTTGGGCAATTGCCGGAACGTGTAGTTGATCTCCACTGAATTCAAGCGCGTGGCGTAGTGGCTCAGAAACGCTTTCGCGGGTAATTTGAGTGGATAGAAGTCCGGCTTCCATGCCGCGTAGGCGAACCCGGACGTACCAGTGAACAGCCGGTTCATGAAAAGGCACCAATGTAGACAAGCACCAATGTAGCTCAACCGGGCGAATCTGTCCCGGCGGCGTCACCCTTGGCGGGAACCGAAATCCGTCCGTAAGACTCCAGCGCGGCAAAAGAGTGATCGCCGAGCCGCAGCGCGTGAACCGTAGGACCGGCCCATGGCCTGTCGCTCAGATCAAATTCACAGGCAAGGGGCCTGTCCCTACGATGGGGACTTACGGCGCGCCTGAGCTGGTGCGTGAGATGCACGTGGCTTGCCTTTCCCGCGGGCAGTCTGTATTCTGACTGACGGTTATGCCGCAAATCCTCCGTTCCACCCCTATCCATGACGTCGTGATCATCGGCTCCGGCGCCGGCGGCGGCACCATGACGCAGGTCCTTGTTCAACTGGGCCTTAAAGTCACCATCCTGGAAGCCGGCCCCATGCTCAACCCCGCCAAGGATTACAAGGAGCACATGTGGCCCTATCAGGTGGCGCATCGCGGCGCTGACCCCGATGGCGCTTTCTACTTTGCCGGAAGCGGCCGGTACAACTACTTCTCCGCCCCGAACGGTTCCTGGGACATACAGGGCGAACCGTACACCTCAGCACCGGGCTCGAATTTCCGCTGGTTCCGCTCACGCATTACCGGCGGACGGACCAATCATTATGGCCGCATCGCTCTGCGTTTTTCCGATTACGATTTCAAGCCTTATTCGAACGATGGCCTGGGCACGGACTGGCCCATCGCCTATGAAGACCTCGCGCCGTATTACGACAAGGCGGAATCTTTCATCGGCGTGTGCGGCAGTAAGGAAGGCATCCGCTCCGCGCCCGATGGAGTGTTCCTGCAAGGTCCGCCACCGCGCGTGCATGAAGCCCTGATCCAGCGCTCCTGCAAGAAGCTGGGCATCCCCTGCATCCCCTCGCGCATGGCCATCCTCAGCAAGGCCCACAACGGCCGCGCGGCTTGCCACTACTGCGGCGAATGCAACCGCGGTTGTGTTTCCGCGTCCAACTACTCATCCAGCCAGGTGCAGATATTCCCGGCGATGAAGACCGGCCGCGTCAACCTGATCAACGACGCCATGGCGCGTGAACTCATCACTGACGATTCCGGCAAGGTCACCGCCGTTTCCTATATCGACAAGATCACGCGGTCCGAAAAACAGATCCGCTGCCGCGCTGTAGTCGTGGCAGCCAGCGCCTGCGAATCCTCCCGCATCCTACTCAATTCCAAATCGTCACGGCACCCGAATGGACTCTCCAATGGTTCAGGCTCCGTCGGCAAATTCCTGACTGATACCGTCGCCAGCACCGTCACTGCTCAGGTTCCGGCGCTGGAAGGCATGCCGGTCCACAACAGCGATGGCATGAGCATATTTCACGTCTATGTTCCCTGGTGGGAGTGGGCGAAACCCAACAAAGATTTTCCGCGCGGTTACCACATCGAAATCGGCGGCGGCTATCGCATGCCCAGCGTCGGCGCTTTCAACTCGGTCTGCCGCAGCAGCCAGGGCTACGGCCAAGCCCTGAAAGACGCTATCAAGAAGGACTACGGCACTTCGGTGACGCTCATGGGCCGCGGCGAAATGATCCCCAACGCCGATAGCTACTGCGAGATCGACTCAAACACAGTGGATCAATGGGGCATCCCCACGCTGCGCTTCCACTTCAAGCACAGCGAGCATGAACTGAAGATGGTGGAGCACATGCAGAGGAACTTCACTGCGATTCTGGAAGGCATGGGAGGCAAGGTTGCGCGCGACGATCGGCCCACGGCGGACAAGATCACGGCGGGCGGCGCCGTTGTTCACGAACTGGGCACCGTTCGGATGGGCAACGACCCATCCACCTCCGCACTCAACCAGTACTGCCAGTCCCACGAGGTTAAGAATCTGTTCGTGGCCGACGCCGCGCCCTTCGTTTCAAACCCTGACAAGAACCCGACACTCACCATAGTCTCGCTGGCTTGGCGCACTGCCGAATACCTGGCCGAAGAAATGCGAAAGGGAAACGTGTAATGTCGTCCAGAACAAATCGCCGTGAAATGCTCGTCCAAATCGCCGCCGCTGCCGCCGCCGGCTCAATCGGACAGGCCGAGGCCCAGCACGTCCACCAGGAGGTGGCTGCCTCCAAAGACGCCGTGAAGTCCGCGACCTATACGCCCAAGGCCTTCAACGCTCACGAAGAGAAAACCCTGCGCGCGCTCTGCGAGCGTATCGTTCCAGGTGCAACTCAGGGCGGAGCGTTCGAATACATCGATCTGCTCAGTTCCAACAACGGGCGCCTGGCGGCCATCTATCATGGGGGCCTCGCCTGGCTTGATCACGAGTCCACTCAACGCTTCCAGGCCCTCTTCGTGGATGCGAAGGCCACGGAGCAGACCGCGCTATTGAACCTGATCGCGTTCCGTGAAACGGCCGCCTCCAACCCCGGCCTGGAAACGGGAATCCGCTTCTTCGACTGGGCGCGCCGCATGACGGTGGACGCCTACTACACCTCCGCCGCCGGTATCCGCGAGATCGGCTTTAAGGGCAACGGCGCTCTGGCCGAGTTCAAAGTGCCCCAGGAGGCAATGGAATACGCGCTGAAACGCAGCGGTTTGGGATGAGCCGTGGACGACCCTGTTGAGCCGTCTATGGAGCGCGAGACTGCGTTCATCATTGCCGTGTGATCAACCGCGATGCCGTGTGATCAACCGCGATACACTGGCCCTAAGCGAGGAAGACGTGCATGGTTGTTCTACGGACGATAGCGATTCTTGGAGTGACCTTCGGGCTGGCCACCGTGGTACCCATCGCGGCTCTGGCCCAGGCAGTACAAGCGCCGCTCCGCCTGGAGCGCCTGCTTGACCGGCCCATCATCACTCCGCAGTTGGATGCCAGCATCGGACCGAACATTCAGGGCCCCTCGCTGATTCGCGTGCCTGACTGGGCGCCGGGGCGGCTCGGCAAGTATTATTTGTACTTTGCGGATCACAAGGGCAGGTACATTCGCCTGGCGTATGCCGACAACCTCCTGGGCCCTTGGCGCATTTACGTGCCCGGAAGCCTGCAACTCGCGGGCTCCTACCTGCTGACGGAACCCCCCACGGGACCGCCGGACGAACTGGCGAAGCTGCGTGCCATGCCGAAGCCCGCCAACTTATCGCACGACGCTTTCACCGAAGCAACAACGCCGCACATCGCCTCACCGGATGTACACGTGGACGAACCGAATCGGCGGATCATCATGTACTACCACGGCCTCAACGAACTGGGACAGCAGGTGACCCGAGCCGCCACATCCACGGACGGCATTCGCTTTACGACCAAGCCTGAGATCCTCGGCAGAACTTACTTTCGAACGTTCCTTCATGGCGGCTACACGTATGCGATGGCCATGCCCGGCCAATTCTACCGGTCGAAAGATGCGCTGAGTGGTTTCGTGGAAGGGCCGCGATTGTTCAACGCCAACATGCGGCACGCTGCATTCCTCAAGCGCGGGAACACGCTTTCTGTATTCTGGACGCAAGTGGGCCACGCTCCGGAAACCGTTCTGCTGAGCACCATCGATCTTTCGGGTGACTGGATGAAGTGGACAGAAACCGCGCCGGTGGAGGTGCTGCGTCCGGAGCGGGCGTGGGAAGGAGCAGATGCGCCCGTGGCGCCCTCCGTACGAAGCACGGCCTATGGACACGTAAATCAGCTCCGCGACCCGGCGGTGTATGAAGAAGACGGCCGGACGTACCTGCTGTATGCGGTGGCGGGCGAGAGCGGCATCGCCATCGCCGAAGTGCTGTTGAGCAGGTAATGGAAAGGACAACAAGACGATGGATCGGCGCCAGTTCCTGACCGGCACGATGGGCGCCACGCTAATGGTTGGCGTGGGCGCAGACGCTCGGGCACAGGCTACGGCGTCCCGAGGGCGCGATGGCTGGGACCCGGGACGCGTCCGGCACCTGCTGCCGGCCGTCAGCAGCACACGGATGCTGATCAAGGCGTCCTTCACCTCGCCGCTCTCGGCCGCTCCAACTCTGCGGATGGGCAGCCTCGCGGTGCGCGGCCGCAAGAACGACACGGCGGGCGAGTTCTGGCAGTTTCACGCCGAGGGTTTGGATCCCGCTCGGCGCTACAACGTTTCGCTGGCGGCGGCCGATGGTTCGGCGTTGTGCCAGCCATGGGATTTGTCGACGTTTCCTTCCCCCGACTCGCGCCCGGAGCGTTTCCGCGTCCTGTTCTTCACGTGCGCTGGAGGTCCAGAAAGCAACAGTCTGACGGAGGGCTATCTTCCCACGGCCGTGCGTAACCGGCTTCTGCGCCGTGCGCTTACGTTCCAGCCGGATGTAGCGGTTGCCAACGGTGACCACATTTACTGGGATCTGCACGCGCCGCGCGCCCCCAGCCGCGGCGGCCTGGAAACGGCCCGGTGGAAGGCCTTCGAATCCGCGGCGCGAGTTTTCGGCACGAATAACGAAGCGGTGCTGAAGGGCGTGGCAACGCCGCAGATCGTGCCGGTGTACGGGACCGACTTCCGGTCGACGCCGGTATTTTTTCTACAGGACGACCACGATCATTTCGAGAACGATGAAGGCACCGACGTGATGATCACGTTTCCACCGGCGTGGTTTCAGCTACAACTCGCGCGCGCCACGCAACAGCTCTATTATCCAGAGTTTCTGCCGGATACCGCGCGGCCCGCTAACCTGCCGTGGTCATCATCGAGCGATCGGGGCGACTTGTCGGAGAGCTTCGGCACGCTCCGATACGGCCGTCTGGCGGAGGTCTTACTTTACGACGTGCGCCGGACATTGACGCTGGCGGGACCCTCGGCGGTATTCGTCGACGCACAGGTGGAGAAGTGGCTGCTTGCGCGCACCGCCTCGACTGACGTAACGCATTTGGTGCATGCGCCCTCCAACCCGGCCGGGTGGAGCGCGGGTAAGTGGGGCGAGTGGTACCCCGACGTGCTCGGGCCGGACAACCGCCTGACGACGTCGATTCCGAAACCGTACTGGCAGTCCGGATGGCTGGCGCAGCATGATCGACTGATGGAAGCCATCGCCGCCATGGAGCGCCGCATACCTTTGGTGATCAGCGGCGACCTGCACGCGATCGCGATCGGCCAGATGCGGCGGGCGGGCACCAAGCGACTGGACGCGAACCCGATCACTACAGTGCTCTCCGGGCCAATCGGCACGGGTGCGGAGGGATGGCCTTCCGTGAGGCGCGGCGTTGGGGCCACGCCACCTACACACCTGGACATGGCCGAGGCGGTGAAGCCCAGCGAGCAGCATGGCTTCACGCTGGTGGACTTCCTGCCCGGACGCATCGGAATCCGCATGTTTAAGTGGGACGTCAAGACCCAGCCGCCCGAAGCCATCGACCGCCTGGAGCCTTTTTACACGAAGGAACTGGGACGCTGACGTTTTCCACACGGGTGCGGCACCGCCGCTGAACGTGGTGGGAAAAGGCACCCTGGAAATCAACCAAGGGAATTCTGGCGGGAAGAACAAGAATAGGGCCCGATATCGATACCTTCGATATGGCGGATCTATGGAATGCGGCCGACACGTCCGACCTTTGGGACATGGTCCGCGAAGCTGAAGACGGCACGAAAAGGCGGCCGTGAGGCTTCGTTTCCTGCTCGACACAAGTGTCGTGCTTCGGTATTTCTTGGACTCGCGCAAACTGGCGCGAACGCATGAGCGCATTCTCGACGAGGCCATGAAACGGTGCGAGCAGGTGGCATTGAGCGCGATCACGCAATTAGAAATCGCCAGACTACTTGGCCCTGGAAGCCGTCGTGTGCGCGGAACGGCCGGCGACTTCCTGAAGGAACTGAGCAACAGCGAGATGTTTCAGATCCTGCCGATCACATTCGAGATCGCTACCGAATTCGCCGCGCTGACCACGCTTCGCGACCCCGCGGATCGAACTATTGTCGCCACGGCGAGAGTTCACAAGTTATACCTATTGACTTCGGACGTGCAAATCATCGATTCGGGGTTGGCGGACGTGGTGGAGTAGGCCGGGTGTCCGCCTAACGACTGTACTTGGTAGTCTCTCCGCGCGAGATTTGCCTCGACCGAATGACCTGAGCACCGCGGCGAGGTCCCACGTTCCTCCCACGTCGCCGTACCCTATAAGAATGAAACTTCGCGAATTGGCGGATGCGCTTGGGTGCGAGCTGCGTGGGGATGGCGGCGTGGAGATCTCCGGCGTCGCGGGGATGGAGCAGGCAGGGCCCACGGAGGTCACCTTCCTGGCCAACCCCAAATACGCGCCAAAGGTGAAGAACACGCGCGCGGCGGCGGTGTTGGTGTCGCAGACGATCGACGGACTGAACGCCGCACAGTTGCTCTCTTCGAATCCCTATGTCGATTTCGCGCGGGCGCTCGAATTATTCTATCAGCCTCCCCGGCCGGCTCCCGGCGTGCATCCCACGGCGTCGGTCGCGGCCACGGCGCGGGTGGGTGAAAACGCTTCCATCGGACCATACGCCGTCGTGGGAGAGAACGTGGTCATCGGCAAGAACGCCGTGCTGCACCCGCACGTGGTCATCTACGACGGCGCACGCATCGGTGACGATTTCTACGCGCACTCGCACGCGGTGGTGCGTGAGTTCTGCCGCATCGGCGACCGCGTGATTTTGCAGAACGGCGTGATCATCGGCGGCGATGGTTACGGATTCGCGAAGCGCGCCGATGGAACGCACTACAAGATCGTCCAGAGCGGCGTCACGGTAATCGAGGACGACGTTGAGATTCAGACGCTGACTTCGGTAGACCGCGCCACCGTGGGCGAAACGCGGGTCCGGCGCGGCGCGAAGATCGACAGCCTGGTGCAGATCGGTCACGCATGTGAAGTGGGCGAAGACAACATCATTTGCGCGCAAACGGGTCTGGCCGGATCCAGCATTCTGAAGAAGAACGTGTTGCTGGCCGGGCAAGTGGGCATCTCCGGGCACCTCACCATTCATGACAACGCGGTCATCTATGCCCAGAGCGGTATCGGCGGAGACGTACCGGCGGGCGCGGTGATGAGCGGCTCGCCCGCTTTTGACGCGAAGGATTGGTTACGTGCCATTACGGCCTTCCCGAAGCTTCCCGAGATTTTAAAGACAATGCGACAATTGGAGCGGCGTCTGGCTGCCTTGGAGGGGACGACGCCTGAAAAAACATGAATGATCAAGACAGTTATAAAGGCGAAGGCCTGCTTCCACGTGCGTATCGCAACCAGGAGTTCATGGATACGCCTCCCGCCCGGCCGTTGCGCCTTTTGGCGGAGTATCTTCACCCGCAAGCGCATTTCCGCCAGGAGCGCGTGCGCGATACCGTCGTGTTTTTCGGTTCCGCGCGGCTGCTGGAAATGGGGCCGATGGGGCGTTATTACAACGAAGCGCGCGAATTGGCGCGGCGCCTGACCGAGTGGTCGGACGGCTTGAGCGAACCAACCCGGCGCTTTGTGGTGTGCAGCGGCGGCGGTCCTGGGATCATGGAAGCAGCGAATCGCGGCGCGCGCGACGCCGGCGGCAAGACAATCGGGCTGAACATCGGCTTACCGTTTGAGCAGCGCCCCAATCCGTTCGTCACGCCGGAGCTCAACTTCGAGTTCCACTACTTCTTCATGCGCAAGTTCTGGTTCGCCTACCTGGCGAAGGCGCTGGTCGTCTTCCCGGGCGGCTTCGGAACCATCGACGAACTCTCGGAAATCCTAACACTGGTGCAGACGCAAAAGCTTCGCAAGAAAATCGTAGTGATGCTGTACGGCACGGCGTTTTGGAATGAAGTCATCAATTTTCCGGCCCTGGTGCGGCACGGAATGATCGCACCCGAGGATCTGGAATTGTTCGTTACCGTCGACGACGTGGATAGCGCGTTCGCCATCCTCAAAGACGGACTGACAAAGTTCTACCTGGAGCCCGATCAGGAACTGCCCGCGATCGCGCATTCCAGAGACTGACGACGAATGAGTCGCGCCGCAACCGCACTCCGCTCGCTTAAGACGTTGTTCGGCCGCACGGGGCTCGTGTTTTTCGCGTTGACGGCGGCGGCGCTAATCCTGGGGCAGGCGGCGCCGCAATCCGGACTCTATTCGCTGGCTAGAAATGGCGCGCTGCTCACGGGATTATGGCTGACGCCCCGAGTCGTCCGAGTGCTATTGAGGAAGATGGTCTGGCGGTTGCGCAATCGCCTTCTGGTTACCTACTTATTTATCGCGGTGATTCCGGTGGTGCTGATTGGGATTCTGGCGGTTGTAGCCGGTGGGTCGCTGATGAGCCAGTTTTCGGTTTATGTGGTGACCAGCGAATTGGACCGGCGCATCGAAATGCTGCAATCCGGTACCGAAGAAATCGCACTTGCGGCTCCGGCAGCGCGAGCGGTGGCGCTGACCCGTCAGGTGGATCAGTTGGCGGCAACGCTACCGGGAGTGGAGGGACTCTTGCGGGAGGCGGGCCGGTTAACGGCCTATCCTCCGGGCACCGATACACCACCTGCCGCCGTGCGGCAATCCACGCAAGGCGTGGTTCTCAGAGGAGGCCATTACCATCTTTGGAGCCATCGCACGACCACAACCGGCGAGATTACCTTGAGCGCTCCACTGGCACGTTCCCGCGCGTTTCCCGGCTTTGGACGCGTAGAACTGGGCGCGCTACTGGACAACGGGTTTCCCGGGGCCTCACCACCGGAAGTGGTGGTTGGTTCCGTTCCTACCAGCGTCGCCCCCGCATTGTTGCGCCGGTTGGACATGGAAGCAGTTTGGTTTGCGACCATGCCTTCGTCCGATTGGGACGATCCGGCGCGGGCGCCCGGCCGCTTGATCGTGAGTGTCCGTACACGGCCCTCCGCCGTGCTGGCGGCCCTGTTCACGCGCGATAGCGACTTCGCGCAGAGCGTCCGGGCACTTCTTCTCACCGTGATCGCCGGATTGTTTGTACTGGTCGAACTTGTCTCCGTCATCATCGGCATCCGCTTGACGCGCACCATGACGGGCGCGGTACATCACCTCTACGAAGGCACCGAGCGCGTGATGGAGGGCGATTTTTCACATCGTATCCAAGTGAAAGGCGACGACCAGTTAGCGCAATTGAGCCGTTCGTTCAACCGGATGACGGAGAACGTGGAACACCTGCTCACCGTGTCGAAGGAAAAAGAGAGGCTGCAATCGGAACTGGAGATCGCGCGCGAAGTACAGCTTCGTTTGTATCCGGTGAAGCCGCCGGAGAGTCAGTCGCTCAGAATTCGCGCGGTGTGCCATCCCGCGCGGCTGGTTTCAGGGGACTATTTCGATTACGAAGCACTCAGCCCCTCGCGCGTCGCGGTGGCCTTGGGCGACGTGGCGGGAAAAGGAATTTCCGCGGCCCTGCTGATGGCTTCCCTTCAGAGTTCCCTGCGGACGCAATTGCAGGAGTCCCGGGATACTGTTTCAACTGCGGCGCTGGTCGCCCGGATCAACGCGCAACTGCACGCGAACACCGCCCCCGAAAAGTACGCCACCTTCTGCTTCGGTGTGTTTGACGAAGCGTCGAGTGTATTCACTTACACCAACGCCGGGCACTTGCCGCCCATTCTGGTGCGCGATGGCCGCCTGGAACGGCTGGAAGTGAGCGGCACCGTGGTGGGCTTGTTTCCGTTCGCCAAGTACGAGGAGAGCCGCGTGGAGCTGCGCGGCGGCGACCTGTTGGTATTCTTCACCGACGGCGTCTCCGAGCCGGAAAATGCGTACGGGGAAATGTTTGGGGAAGCGCGGCTGGGTGAGTTGATCGCCCGCCACGCCATGCGAAGCGAAGAGGAAATCATTGAAGCCGTGCACCAGGCCATTCTCCAGTGGACCGGCGGCGGTGAGTTGCAGGACGACTTGACCCTGCTGTTGATGCGGCGCGTGTAGAGGACGGCGCCCGGCCATCTGAAGCGATGCGCTACGCTGAAGGGCGTGATTCAGGAGCGCCTCAAAGCTTTGCGAAGACTCCTCCCCGGGCGCGATCCAGCCCTGGTGGTGACTGTCCTGCTGCTGGTGATCGCTGCCGTCCCGGCGCTCTACTATTTTCCAAAGTGGCAGGCCGATAGCTACCTGCGGGTATCCACAACCGGGACTCGCCCGAGACTGGACCTGGATAAGCAGTACTTCGATGTGGAAAATGAGTCCCGGAAGACGCTGGCGCAGATTGTGCTGGGCGTGTTTGGACTGGTTGCCGTGTATCTGACGTGGATGCGTTCGCGCGCCCAGGATCTGCAGGCGCGGGTGGCCGAGCAAGGCCTGATGACTGATCGATTCACGCAGGCCATCGAGCAACTGGGCGCGGTGCACGGCGACGGAAAACCCAAGATCGAAGTCCGGCTGGGAGCCATCTACGCGCTGGAGCGGCTAGCGCGCGACTCCGAACGCGACCACTGGACCATCATGGAAGTGCTGTGCGCCTACGTACGCGAGAACGCTCCCTGGGTAGGCCCCGCGGGCGGGGACGGTGAAGCGCCCGGCAAAACTGCCGCACCGTCCCGCCTCCGAACCGACGTTCAGGCCGCGCTCACGGTCATCGGCCGCCGTGAGCGGAGTGACTCGAGGGAGGAACGCGCCGGTGCGCGGCTGCCCCTCGATCTGGGCGGAACAGACCTGCGGAGAGCCGCGCTCGCGAAGGCGCACTTGGAGGGCGCGAGCCTCTACCAGGCGCACTTGGAGGGCGTGAGCCTCGACCAGGCGCACTTGGAGGGCGCGCGCCTCTACCAGGCGCACTTGGAGGGCGCGAGCCTCTACCAGGCGCACTTGGAGGGCGCGTACCTCCGCGAGGCGCACTTGGAGGGCGCGTACCTCGACCAGGCGCACTTGGAGGGCGCGCGCCTCGGCGATGCGCACTTGGAGGGCGCGTCCCTCGGCGCGGCGCACTTGGAAACCTTCGCGATCGTCGAAAAAGCTGGACGGCCCGAGTCGAACAAACTCACCGCCGCGCAGGTCCGATCCGCCGCGGATTGGGAGTCGGCCCACTGGTCCTCCGAGGCTCGTGCGGCGCTCGGATTGGCACTCGAAGACCGGGCGCCGACCGCATCCCCGGCCACGCAAGTCGACGGTAGCGGCGACGGAACGGCGTGAACCACCCACACCCGGTGCGCCGCGGCATCGCCGCCTTCCCTCGCGCGGCGGGCGGGGTGTAGGATAGCCTAGCCCGCATTTCTCACAGTACGGGCTTGTCGCCAAGCGAGGCGGGTGGCAAGGGCCGCCGGACAGCGGACCAGTGTTCGGCTGGCAATTTCGCCGTGAGCAGACGTAGGGATACTTACAGGGGGG
>CAMAUG010000066.1 GCA_945861255.1 Candidatus Sulfopaludibacter sp. SbA3 | reverse complement strand
ACACGACTTAACAGCCTGTGCTGCTATGGCTTGCCGCCCATCCAGTTACGGTTAGCCGGACACTACTGAAGGCATGTACGGCCTGCCGGTCTTTGAGTATCTCGCCGGCAACGCGGAGGAGGCGGCCGTCTTCAATGGGGCGATGACCGCGATGTCCTCCTTGGAGGCCGCCACGGTGGCGGACGCGTACGATTTCGGCGGCATCCGCTCCATTACCGACGTGGCAGGCGGGGTGGGATTGCTGCTCGCGACGATTCTGAACCGTAATCCGCACCTGTCGGGAACGCTGTACGAAGTGGGCCATGTGCTCGAAGCGGCCAAGCAAGGTCCGTTGGCGCCTCTCGGGAGCCGTTGCAACCTGATCGCCGGTAACATGTTCGAATCCATCCCGCCCGGTTCGGACGCTTACATGATGAAGTACATCATCCACGACTGGCCCGATGCCGTGTGCATCAAGATTTTGCAACGCTGCCGCGCGGGTGTCACGTCCGGAGGAAAACTGCTGGTAATCGACCACGTCCTACCGACAGGCGATGAATTCTCGCCTGGAAAGATCATGGATATTGAGATGCTTCTGTTCCCCGGCGGCAAGGAACGCACTGAAACGCAGTTTCGCGATCTACTGGCAGCCGCGGGCTGGCGCCTAAGCCGGATTATCCTCACGGCGAGCGGACTTTCGATCGTGGAAGGCGTGCCGGCGTAGCGACGCTTCAAACGGCGCTACTTCGCGGCCGCCGGATTCGGAAAGGCATCCGCGTTTTCGCTCTCCGGCCCATGCAGGCACTGGAAATCTTTTTCCACGGAAATTCTCAGGGGTCCGCTGGCGCCGGAGATAGCAACGGCTGCACTCTCCGCCCAGTGCTTGGTCTCGCCGGCAGGCAGCGTGATCGCCAGACATGCGCCTTCGAAGGATACCGCCAGCGCCGGGCCGGTTTCGAGCGCGTATTCCAATGCCTGTCCCGTCGGGAAGGCCAGCCGCTCGGAAAGGCGGCCCGCTTCGGCCAGAAGCGCTACTTCCGGCCGGCTCAATCGCACGCGGATGGATTGATCGAACAACCTGAGCTTCATTTACTTGTGTCTCTATTCTTGTTCCTCTACTCGTGTCACTACTCGTATCACTACTCGTATCACTATTCGTATCGTAGCGACTCCACGGGCGCGATGCGCGTGGCGCTGTGGGCTGGGTAGAGCGTCGCGATCAGACTCACAGCCATGGCCGCCGCCGCGATCCACAAAGCGTCGAAGGCGCGCGGCTCAAAGTGTACGAAAGAAATCGAATACACCTGCTCGTCCAGCCGCACCCACCGGTAACGGTCCGCCAGATAGCACAGCAGGTGGCCTACAACCAAGCCGATGACGGTACCTACAGCGCCGATAAGCGCGCCTTCGTAAACGAAGACGTTGCGAATCTGCCGGACTTTCGCGCCCATCGACATGAGGATCGCGATATCACGATGCTTTTCCATCACCATCATCACCAGCGTGATCAGAATATTTAGTGCCGCCACCAATTGAATCAGGCCGATGGTGATCACAGTCACCGTCCGCTCCATGGTCAGTGCGTTGAGAATCTGCCGGTTCTGCTCGCCCCAGGTGGTGGCGGCCAGCTTCGAACCGACTACGCTTCCGGCTGCCTGCGCCACGGCCGGCGCTTCGTAAATGTCGTCGAGCGTCAGTTCAATGCTATTGACGACGTCGGGCAGTTCGAACGCTTTTTGTGCGGCCGGAAGCGAGAGGAAGGCCCAGTTGGCGTCCAGATCGTAGAAGCCGGATTCGAAGGTCCCCACTACGCGCAGACGAACGTAGCTGGGCCGCGGTCCGAACGGCGTGAGCTGGCCGTTGGGCACGGTCAGTTGGACTTGTTTGCCGGGCACCGCGCCGATGTTTTGCGCCAATCGGGACCCCAAGATGATGCCCGTCAGATCGCCACTCTCGCGCAACCCCTCGATACTGCCGGTCTTGAGGCGCAACAGAGTCTCGGCGGTCGCCTTGCCCGGCCGCACGTCAATTCCCTTAATAGCCACGCCCGCGCCTTGCACGGGTCCGCTGAGATAACCGCTTTCGTAAAGTGCGGGACCAGCGTTCTTGACGTGAGGGAGTTGGGCCAGTTGTCCAGCGATCCGCTCCCAGTCTTCAATGCCTCCGCCAGGCTCTTTTTCGAGGATCGATACGTGCGCGGTGGCGCCCAACAGGTTCCGTTGCAGTGTTCCGCGCAACCCGTTGTTCACGGCCAACGCGATCACTAGTGCCATCACGCCCGCAGCCACGCCGATCACCGAGATCGCCGTAATGATGGAGATCACCACTTGCTTGCGTTTAGCGCGCAGGTAGCGGCGCGCGATGAAGAGTTCGAACATGCGTCTTCAGAGAGGCTCAGCGCCCATTCTCGGCGACCCCCATGGGATGAGTCAACTTACGGCCCACTCCCGCGACATCCTTGGCAGTTCGTCTCCCCTTCGGTTTGTACTTCCAGCAGAGACGCGGTTCGAATGCTGCGGAGCGCCTTGCCAGGAGGAGATCCATGAGACGCTTCCCGTTCGTTGCACGGTGGATTGCGACCGTCGCCGTTGTCTGGATTTATCCTTTGCTGCTAGCGCAGGGCCCCCCGGGTCCGATTTCCTCCGAACTGACCAAATTCATTACGCCTGCCGACAATCCAGGCTCGGACGCCATGGCAAGACTGGGCGACCAGTTGTTCGACGACAAACGCCTGTCCGCCGACAACACGGTCGCATGCAACACGTGTCACGAACCCCGGGGAGGTTTCACAGCGCGCGCCGAAACCGCCAAAGGAATTCGCGACCAATCCGGCAAACGGAATACACCGACCATCATCAACGCCGCGTTCTTCCAAACGCAGTTCTGGGACGGCCGGGCGGCTACGCTCGAAGAGCAGGCCAAGATGCCCATCCTAAATCCCATAGAAATGGGCATGAAAAGCCCCGAGGAAGTGGTGGCCAAGCTGCGGGCGATCCCCGAATACGTGACGGCATTTAATGACGTCTTCGGACGCCCTCCGAATTACGACGACATGGCGCGCGCCATCGCCGGCGTTTGAACGGACCGTGGTGTCAACCACCGCGCCCATCGACCGTTTCCTGCGCGGGGATGCGAACGCGTTCACCGGCGCCCAGCGGCGGGGTTGGACGATATTCAACGGCAAGGGACGCTGCAACACCTGTCACGCGTTCAACGCCACTTATCCGTTTTTTACGGACAACAAGTTCCACAACCTCGGCGTCGCCGCTCATAAACAGGACTTCACTGCGCTGGCCACGCGCGCGGAGCGCGCTATCACCACCGGCAAACCGGAGGAGATCGACCGCATGGCGCTGGAAACGGACTTTTCCGAACTCGGCCGCTTCCTGGTGACCAGGAACCGTTACGACATGGGCGCGTTCAAGACTCCCGGATTGCGGGAGATCGTGGTGACCGGTCCGTACATGCACGACGGCAACCTACGCACATTGTGGGACGTGATGGATCACTATAACAAAGGCGGCGAGCCAAATCCGTTCCTCGACGGAGGCATGCAGCGCTTGGGACTCACCGAAGACGAGATCAACGATCTGGTGGAATTGATGGCCGCGTTTACTTCGGATCGCTTCGCTGCTCTGGGCAACATGGAGATGCAGCGCCAGCGGACGTTTTCCCGCGGCCCCCGTTCCGAGCGCGACAACGACGCCGCCATGGGCCGCAAGGGGCACTTCGGCGACGCAGTGCCCATCTTCCACGACGCGCAGGCGGTGGGCTGCACCATAGGTGTGAGCTGCGACATGTGCCACCCCAACGCCGCTAACACGCACCCCGAAACGTATCCGAAATATCAGGTGCAAATGCAGAAGGTGGCCCTGCTGCGCGACATGATCAACTGGTGCCTCCAGCACCCCTCCAAGGGCAAACCGCTGGCCGACGACGACCC
Source organism: Candidatus Sulfopaludibacter sp. SbA3 (assembly GCA_945861255.1). GTDB lineage: Bacteria > Acidobacteriota > Terriglobia > Bryobacterales > Bryobacteraceae > Palsa-187. The sequence goes on along the minus strand of CAMAUG010000066.1, from coordinate 9,894 downwards.
GAAGCTGCGCGCCATGGAAGCCTACATCATGTCACAGCGCGCGGGGAAGGCGATGGAACCGGGCAAGCACTAATCCGGCTGCGCCTACCCGCCCCACGTCGGCCCACTGGCGCTTTCAAGCTCGATCTGCCTTCGCTCGTCTTCGTCGATCAGCGTGGCGAACTTGCGGTCCGGGGCGCGGACGATGCGCTGGAGCTCGCCGTAGTCGAGCCAGTTCAGGCAGCACTCCGAGCACGAATCGATGATCACGTTGCCGGGGCCGGCGTAGCCGTGGGTGTTCATTTTCTTGCCGCACTCCGGGCACTGGCTGGTGCGCTGCAGGTTGTCCCAATCCGGCTGCTCACCCACGTATTCCGAGCTCGCGTGGCGCGAGCGCAGCTCTTCCAGCACCACCATGAACGCGCCCATGCTGACCAACAGCCCTCGGCAGCGCTCGCAATACAGTACCCGCTCGCCCCCCACGGAGGCATGCGTCAACGCGATGGAACAGCGCGGGCAGTTGCGTTCGGAGGATTCACCCAGCACGCGCACGCCGTCGGCGTTGGGGTCGGGGAAGTGCATGGACTGGCAGTAGTCGCAGGCCAGGAAGTCCTTGCCTGGTTCTAGAGTCATTGATGCACCGCAATTCGGGCAAACCATGATGTCCCTCCATCGGCCGGAAATCCAATATCCTTGAGAGGCGGCCTCCGGCCAGATCACATGCCCACCTTCAAAGCACTGCTGGTCACCCAGGAAGACGGAAAAGCGAAAGCGAAGTTCCAGCAAATCGACCTTACGGCGCTGCCGCTCGGGGAGGTGCTGATCCGCGTCCACTATTCGAGCCTCAATTATAAAGACGGCTTGGCGGTCACGGGCCGTCCGGGAGTGACCCGTAAATTCCCGATGGTGCCCGGCGTCGATCTAGCCGGTGTGGTGGAAGAATCCGCTTCACCCAAATGGAAGGCGGGCGACAACGTGGTGGCGACGGGCGGAGGGCTCTCGGAAACCGTGTGGGGGGGGTACGCCGAACTGGCGCGGCTGAACTCCGACGTCCTCGTTCGCTTGCCGGACAGTTTCACACTGAGCCAGGCGATGGCCATCGGCACCGCGGGCTTCACGGCGATGCAGTGTGTGATCGCGCTTGAGCGCCACGGTGTAGAACCCACTTCAGGCGACGTTGTCGTCACCGGCGCTGCGGGCGGAGTCGGCAGCATCGCGGTGGCGATTCTCGCGAAGCTGGGCTACCGCGTGGTGGCATCGACGGGGCGGGCGGAGCTCGGCGATTACCTGCGTTCGTTGGGCGCGGCGGAAATCCTGGATCGCGCCGTGCTCTCCGCCGCGTCCCACCGGCCCATGGAGACTGAGCGCTGGGCGGGCGCGGTGGATACTGTAGGCGCGGATACGCTCGCGGGAGTCATTCGCACTTTGAAGAGCAGGGGCAGCGTGGCGGCGTGCGGCGTCGCGGGCGGCATGGCGCTGAACACCACCGTGTTCCCGTTCATTCTGCGCGGCGTGAACCTGCTCGGCATCAACTCCGTGGTGGTGACGCCGGAGGAAAGGCGCGAAGTATGGGAACGCCTTTCCCGCGATCTGCCGCTGAGCTTGCTGGACCAGATGACGACCGAAGAGCCGCTAGAGCGGATCGTCGAACTGGGTGAGCACATCCTTAAGGGCGCGATCCGCGGGCGCACGGTGATTCGCGTCGCGCCGTGAGGGCCTTCGCGATACGGCGGGCTACTTGTGCACGATGTACCAGTTGTTCTGAATGTCGTGCGCCAGTTCGCGCTTCTCAACCGAGCGAAAACCAGCGGCCGCCAGGTACTCGCGCGTCTTCTCCTCGCCCCACATCGCGCCCAAACCCTCGCCCCCTTGCGCCAGTGAGACGGTCATGCAGTGTAGGCAGGATATCGTGTACAGCACCGTTCCTAACGGATGATCCATGTTGTTTTGCACGTGGCTCGATCCTTTGATGTCCTGCATCAAATAGACGCCATCCGGCTTGAGCGAGCGATAGATTCCGCGCAGGACGTTGAGCGGTCTGGCTTGATCGTGCACGGCGTCGAAGGTCGTGATGAAGTCGAATGAGTCCGGCTCGGCGGTCCAGTCGAAATCCGTCAGATCCCGCGCGATGAATTCGATGTTCCTGAGTCCCTGGGCGGTGGCATTGGCGCGTGCATGCGCGGTGGCCTCTTCGGAAAGATCCATACCGACGAAGGTGCTGTTCGGATAAAGTTCGGCCAGCCGCACTGGGATACGCGCGCGCCCGCAGCCCACGTCCAGCATGCGAATCCCGCTGGATAACCGTTCGTGGAGGCCGGCCACCAGCGGCACCACGTGCGATTCCAGCGCGGACATCACGGATTGGCCGCTCTCCTCCGCCATTACGTCGTGAAACCGTGGGAACTTCGAATACGGCACGCCGCCACCGCTTCTGAAGCACTCCAGAATATGCTCTTCCACATTGCCCAACACCGGGATGTACTGCGCGAACACGGCCATGTTATCGGCGGTCGCGGCTCGCGTGAGATAAGCTGCGTGTTCGGCTGGGAGCGAGTAACGGACGCCGGGCGACTCTGCGGTATTGGCTTCCGCAACTTCAATGATGCGGCCAGTAACCATCGCGCCCAGCCACTCGCGGACGTAACGCTCATTCAGCCCGGCTGTTGAGGCAATTTCTTCGCTGGTGGACGGTGCCATCGTCGCCATCGCATCATACAAACCCGAGCGGTGGCCGATGGAGATCATCAGGCACAACGCACCGTGGTTCAGCGTCGCCAGGAGTTCCGCGGCGAACGCATCCGCCCTGGCGCGGTCGAAGGAAAGGGGCTGGGAGGATGCCATGTCTCGATTATCCTACTGCGACAATCGTAGGAGCGGGTCCACCGAACACCCGCTGCACGATCAACGCGCCCGCCGTCACGTTGAAGCAGCGGCTACGGAACACACGTTTGTCTGCGCGTGCCGCCGTCCGTTCAAGCCCAGCTGAGAAGAAACATATGCCGGGCACGAATGACGCGCGGGACGCCCGCCTTTCCAAGAGAACGGCTATTTCACCACAACCGTACGCGTCGCTGAATTTGCCGCGTTGCCATGATCGTCGTAAACGCGCGCTTGCACTGTGTAGGTCTTGGGAGACGCAGGCGTCTTCCAGGTGCAGGAATACGTCGGCCCACCGGTCGCCGAGCACCCCACGCTGCCGTTGAGCAGATAATCGACTCGTTGGATCGGATAGGTGCCGGCTACGGCCGTGGAAGTCAGCGCAACATTCACCTTGCGTTTGAGCTGCGCGCCGTCGGCGGGGGTCAGCAGCGTCACGGACGGGTTCACCACCGCGGGGGGCTGCGGTGCCGCCGGCGTTACCACCACGTACTTCGAAGTGAGTCCCATCAGGCCCGCGTTGTCGCGAACTTGCAGCATCATCCAATACGTCCCGGGTGAGGTGAAGGTACAGCTACCCGTGGGAATGGTCGTGCCCACGGCAAAGCTCCCGCCGCAACCGATGTAGTAAAACGAAATTGAGCCGTCCGGATCGTAGCTGCCGCTCATATCCGCGCTGACCGTCAGAGGCGCCGCGCCGCTTACCTTGTCGAGCGTGGCCGCCGCGATAGGCGGTACGCCGGATGCGCCTCCGATGGAGATCACTGACGTGTAATTGGTGGAAGCGAGCAGTTCCCGGTCCATCGCCTGGACAGAGACGCGGTAGACTCCAGCGGTGTTGAATGTCAGGTTGACTGAGGACTCGGTGTAGCAGCAGCCGCCAATGGAACCTCCGGCACCGGAAGCCCACATGTCCCAGCCGACGGGTGAACCTTGCGGATCGGTGGCAGGGAAGCTAATGCTCACGGGAGTTCCTACCACGCCCGTGGCCGGAACCGTTAACGCCCCCGTGGGCGGACCGCCGGGGCTCGCGACAGGAGACACCACGGCCCAATTGCGCCCCGCTGCTCCGCCGCCCCGGTTGTCGGCCACGGAAGTGTCGTAATTCATCGCTGCCGTGCGCGCCAGTGACGGCGCGGCGAAGGGCAACGTGGAAGGGAACACATTCCCCAACTGCCATCCGAATAGCCACGCGGAGAGGGATCCTCTGCCCTGCGAGATCCGCAGCGTATCGCCGTCGGGATCCGACGTGGTGGCCGTGAAATTCACCGTGCCTCCGCCCGTGGTAACTACGTCGGGGCCCACTGTCACCGACGGGAAACCGTTCAGCACCGGACTGTTCGCGAATGGATTCGTAATGGTCTTGGCAAAATTCAGCCGCCCGCCCGAAGACGTGCTCTGCCCCTTGGGATCGGCCACCCAATCGTAGCTGTTGGGATGAAGAATGGCATCACGCGCTTCGGCGGCGCTCAGATTCGGGAACATGTCGAGCAGTGCCGCGGCTACGCCCGCGACGTGCGGAGATGCCATTGAGGTGCCATTCAGAGTCCGGTAGGCCGGCTGGCCCGCGGCGACGCACAGCGAACAAGAACCGACAGGACTAGTGGAATAGATGCTGACGCCCGGCGCTGCGATATCGGTACTCGCCAGTCCGAAATTCGTGAAGCTGGCGCCGGCGTCCGCGCTATCGGTGGCCAACACGGAGACGATGCCGCGGTTGTCGTAGGCCGCGGGATACATGGGTGCGAAGTCCGCATTCGCACCGCTGTTGCCCGCCGCGCAAACATCCAGGGTGCTGGGATATCCAGGCGTGTTTTCGAGCGCGGCCATGGCGTCTTTGAGGGCCTGGCTATAGGCGCCGGCGCCCCAGGAGTTGTTCGTTACCCGGATGTTTACGCCGCCCAGCTTGAGATTCTTAAGCAGGACGAAGCCCGCCACCGCGTCGGAAACATTTCCGCTCCCGTTCGAATCGAGAAACTTGATGGCCAGAAGTTTGATGCTCCAATTGATCCCCGCCACGCCCAGGTTGTTATTGGTCGCCGCTCCGATGGTGCCGGCCACATGAGTGCCGTGGCCGTTGTCGTCATACCCGCCGGGAACGCATGTCCCGCCGATGCAGTTATAGCCATGGATGGTGGGAGTCACCAGATCGGAATACAGATTGGGCACCAGGTCTGCATGGTTGAAGTCGATGCCCGTGTCCACCACGGCGACGACTACGTTGCTGGTATTCGTGTGCAGATCCCACGCCGCGGGGGCCGCGATCTTTTTCATGTCCCACTGCTTGTCGAGCGAATTGAGAAATTCAGGATCATTGGGCGTCGCGAGGATGCTCACTTCATAGTCCGGTTCCGCGTATTCCACATTGGGATCGGCCAGGTAGCGTGCTACGGTTTCCTTGACCGATAATCCGGGCGGGGTGTCCACCACGTGCAGGTTGTCGGTTGCCGATAGCGCCCGGGCACTTGCCGAACCAGGCAGAAAGCTAGTCCCGCTGCGGAAGCGCACCAGTACGCGCGAAGAGTGATAGCCGGCCGCACCCCGACTGCGGCCATTGCGGCCCCGGCCATCGCCATTGGACCCCTCGTTTTCGGGATCGGTGACCGACACCGTCGCGGAAACGCCATCTCCATTCGGGGTCACGGTCAACGATGACGTAGTGGGGGCTTGTGCTCTTCCCATCGGCGCGAACATTGCGCTGAGAACCAATCCAAGAGCGTATACGCGCACCCTGACTGCTGCATCCATGATGATCATGCCTCCAAGGCAAGTCATCGGACTTCTAGGACTAATGCTGTAGAGGTACCGGTACCGGGTTGCCGGCTAACCCATGAATCCCAGGTATTTTTGCTGGAAATTTACAAGGTTCGGAAAAACGGCGTTAAGGTCCTGATCGGGAACTCCAAACCAGCGCGCCAGAGTCGCGCCGTACTGGTCTAGCGCAGTGGTGGGGAGATACACGCCCCGGCCGGTCACGTCGTCGGGGCCGTTCAGATCCAGATCCGGGAACGTACCGTACACGCCGCCCGTCACCGCGCCGCCCATCGCCAGCGGATGGCTGGCCCAGGCGTGATCGGAACCGTTGTTCGCATTCGGCTGGCACGTGCGGCTGAAATCGGACTCCATGAACAACGTCACGTTGTTTTCAAGGGAGACGCTTTGCACGGCGTCATAGAACGCACCCAGAGCATCGCTTAACTGGCCCAGGTTCGTATTCTGGATGTTCAGCAGATTCTCGTGATTATCATAGCCGCCCATGGAAACAAAGAAGATCTGACGGTTGGCGCCCAGCGCGCCGTGCACGTTGATGATGCGCGCGACCATCTTCAGCTGACTGGCGAGCGTTGTGTTCGGGAACGTCGGATTGAAAGAAGACGAAAGCAGCGCGGCGTCCAGAATCGTACCGTCGGCGATGCCCGCTTGCAGGATGCCGTTCGAGGACTGCACCAGCTTCACGCCGTTATCGAAACTGAGCAAGTTCTGAAACGCCGAGGTCCGCGCGTTGGGCGTGCTGGGCCAGTTCGACAGTTTGGTGGCGCCCGCCGTGGTGACCATCGCCGGCGAGCTTGCGGCGCCGGTGCTGAACGAATTGTTTCCAGCTACGGAAATGGCCGTGGGGAAAGGAGTGGCCGAACCTGACGGGGGCACGTTGTAATTGCGGCTGTCCACCCAATCCGCCACGCGACCGCCCCATCCAGAGGTTCCGGCGCTCAACATACTCAGGGTCTGCCATTGGGATTGCTGATCGGAATGCGAGAACAGATTGTCCGGCGCCTTCTTGGTCTTGTTCTGATATTCCGTCTTGGTCAGGGGCTCGGCCAGCGTTCCCACGCCGCCCACTACTGCCACCTTGCCCAGGTTAAATAGGCTCTGCACCTCACCTAATGCCGGATGCAGGCCGTAGGTCTCGGCGCCCGCCGTAATCGGCAGCAGCGATGCCTCGGCAATCGCAACCTGTTTGCGCACGTTCGAGTAATCCAGCCACGAATTCTTCACGGTGGAGATGGGCACCACGGTGTTGTTCCAATCGTTGCCGCCAAACAGGAACACGCACACCAGTGCTTTATAGTCCCCGGGGGCTTGCGCATAGGCGCTCATGGTTCCCAGACGCCCCAAGGCGCTAGCCGCGCTGACCCCAGCCATGGAGCGCGCCGTCACTTTCAAGAATTGTCTTCTGGTTTTGATCAACATGGACGTTTCCTCCGCGTTCCTATTTCTTCACCGAGTAGTAGCCCGACGTAAGCGTCGCGTACAAGCCGGCTCTCGCCTTGTCCAGGTTCGTGCCCGGCGTGCCCGTGATGGCCGCAAGCAGCTCCGTGCGGAACGTGGAAGGCATTTGTCCGAACAGGAAAACCTTACCCAGTTCGTCCGCTAGAGACGACGGCGTCGCCGCCAGCGTTGCCCACGTCGTGAGGTCCACCGTCGCGCCGCCTCCGTAGCTGCCATAAATCAATGTGTTGATCTGGTTGGCACGCTCGATGGCCGAAGTTCGCGTGTGGATTTGGAATTCGGGCCCCCGCAAGCCGCCGGTATTCGGCGCCGTGAAAAAAGGCGAGAAGTAGCTGAACACGCTTGCTGGAAAGAACGCGTTCTGGCCGAGTGCGCTCCCGCGCGCCGGCAGAGAATTGGAGTCATTGACCAATGAGTTCAAGCCGCGCAACGTCTGCGCGAAGAACAAAACCGGCTCCTTCAGGTGTCCGTCGGAAGCGGTAGGCGTTGGATCTTCGTCGCCGGCGCGCGCTTCCGGATCCAGCAGGATCGCCCTGATCACGGCTTTCATGTCGCCGCGAACGCCCAGCCCATTGTCGGCGAATACGGCGGAAACGCGCGCAATGTAGGCCGGGCTCGGGTTGCTGGTCACCAACTGCTGAATCAGGTTCTTCCCGACGAAAGGCCCCACGTTGGTATGGCTAAACACGTTGTCCAGGGCGGCGTCCAGATCCTGATCGGCCGAACGTCCGGCGGGAAGGACCGTGCCGTTCAGCAATGCCTTGGCACCCGTATCGTGATTCGGCTCCCAGGGAACCATGTCGCCCTCGTAATAGGCGGGATTGAACGCGCGCGGCGCTGCTCCCGGCATCACCGGGTAAGTCCAGCCCGTGAACACCCTGGAAAATTCACCGATGGTGCCCTGATCGTAGGTCGGAATGGGAACGCTGCCGTTGAGCTGCCGTGTGCCGTCCGGATTGAGTTTATACAACCCGATGGTGAACAACTGTAGGAACTCGCGCCCGTAGTTCTCATTCGGCAACGTCCCACGCGCGGGATTGGCCTTCACGTTGTTCCGCATGTCCAGGTATTCGCCCATGGCCGGATTCAGCGTCACCTTGCGCATAATGGTGCGGTAGTTGTCGAATGCGAGATCTGGAAATATGCGCAAGTACGGAATCAAGCGCGGCGGGCTGGTGATATCCACGCCGGAGACCACCCAGATCTTGTGTAGTGCGAAGGCTAGTCTTTGCCGCAGCTGATCGCGCCCGTGAACGGCGTTCGTGAAGAACCGGGCCTGCACCGGGGCGTTTGATACGTTGATCATGGCCGGGTCCTGGTACACCGAGACCGGCTCGTCGAACTGCTCGTCGATCCATTTGTCGAATCCAAGCGTTCTCACGCGTCCCACTGAATAGGCGTCCGGACCCCAGGCAGCCTGCTCCAGGAACCGCCGGGCCGCGGAGTCACTGGCCACTGCACGGCTGTTTTTGGGAGTCGGGGGAGCGAGCAGCACGTTCGAGGCGATCGCGCCCGGATCCGGATTCAAGACCTGAAAACTGGTATCGCTCTGCGGAATCTTCTTGAAACTTGCCGCAACGGTCAGGCGCGTCGAAGAAACATATGTGGTGGGTTTCGCCACGCCGTTCATTTTCACCGTGGTTCCCGGCACGAAGCCCCAGCCATTGAGAGTCACCGTAAAGCTTCCCACGCCCATCATCGACGGACTCACCGACGCCAGGTTCGGGAAAGGGTTCAGAATCTGCACCGTGGCGCTGTCGGTAAGGGAAGGGTCTGTGTTGACGGTAGCCGTTACGACCACGGTATCCGGCGATGGTGGGAAATTCGGCGCGTTATACCGCGCTCCTGAATTCGTGCCCACCGTGGTATTTCCATTCACTACACCATTCACGGACCAGACCACGGCGCTGCCCGAGGGCAATCCCGTGACCGTGAAATTGTGATAAGTCATGGCGCGCACACTCGCCGGTTTGTTTGTGATGGCGAACTGCGCTAGCAGCGAACCCATGCATACATGGAAGAATGCGAACAATACAATCAGACTGCGGAGCATGCGGCAATGGCCTCCCAATAGCGTTCCATAGTACGTTCTGACGCGGCGTACTGAATTTGAGATTACCTTGATTTTCGGCTATTGAAGCGGCATAGGTGCCGATTTAGGAGGGCGTAAGTACTGTACGTATTGAGATCTTAAGGGCCGGAAAAGCGATCCCACGATCGGTTTCCGCCGCGCATGGCGGGATGCGTGGCAATCAGCCGGTACAGACCTTGGCGAGTGGAGAATCGCGCTACCGCGCGGCCTTTTCCTTGGCGCGCCCGGCGCTCAGAATGTTCGTCATGGCGTGGTTGGATTCGTGGCATGCATATTCATACAGCACGTAGTTGTCGTCCTTCGTCAGAGGAAGCGCAACCTTCCAGCTTCGCGTATAGGCTTTCGGATCGTCGATGGTCACTTCGTAATCGATGGTGCCGGCGTCGACGCGCGTGAAACGTTCCACGACGCGCAGCGCCTCACTTTGCGGAACGCCTCTGATGCGTCCGGTGGCGGCGCTGGTGGCGATGTTGCCTTTGTCATTGTAATTGGTGGTCTCGACCACTAGAGTGTTGCCTTCCCAGTGACCCCGCGAATCCCCGGTCCACTGGCGGACTCTGGCGGGAAGATGGGCGCTTCCGTCGATGGGAATGATGCGTGTCTCGTGAATCATCTCGGAGAGAATCGCCACATACCCGGGAGTCTGCACAATCTGATAGGCGTTGTTGTATCCGGCGGGGAACATTCCGCCGGGAACGCCGCGCGTGATGCAGCGG
>CAMAUG010000065.1 GCA_945861255.1 Candidatus Sulfopaludibacter sp. SbA3 | reverse complement strand
GTTTCGCCTGTTTCGTGACGAACTTGGGCTAGCAATTGCACACGGTAGACGCACAAAATAATCGGGCAACAGCCGGGGATGCCGGTTCGTTCACCGCCCACTAGCAGCGGCACGCAACGGCCCACCATTTCTTCGAAAATATCGCGGCTCTATTGAGCGTATCTTCGAGGCGCCAGGTTCCATTGAGCGCCAGGTTTCATTTTCGCGGGAGCCGTCCAGGAATATGCGTGCCCCCTCAGGTTTTCGGGAGAGTATTTCCTCCCTGGGCCCACTTACTCGTATGACACCTATCCGCATTACGCGTATGCTGGCAATCTGCCTGGCTACGTCCTTGGTGCTCCCTGCACCTGCGGCTCGTGCCGCTGCTGGCGATCCGGCCATTCTGGAAATCCGAGTGATGGAGGGCGAAGGATCGTCGTACTTCGCCGGCTCCCGCGCCACGCGCGGAGTCACGGTGATGGTCGCCGACGAGACGGGTCGGCCGGTGGAGGGCGCCACCGTGAGTTTCTCGCTGCCACCCGACGGGCCCAGCGGGGTGTTCCTTTCAGGATCGCGTACTGAGATCGCCATCACGCGTTCCGATGGCCGCGCGGCGGCGTGGGGCATGCAATGGAATCAAATGCCGGGACCGCTCGAGATCCGCATCACCGCGGTCAAGGGCACGGCGCGCGCGGGAACCACGGCGCCGCAGTACCTGACGGTGGGCGCGGCAGCGCGTGCGGCTTCGCCGGGGAGTACGGCCGCCGCCGGGAGGATTCAGAACCAAGGATCTCAGCGCGGATTGAGTGGTGGTGGGCACAAGTGGATTTGGGTCACGCTCGCAATGGCGGGGGCGGCGGTGGCGGGAGTGGGGTTCGCCGGAAGGCAATCGTCGGGCGCGGCGGTGTCGACGCCGAGCACGCTGCAAATTGGAACGCCGAGCGTCATATTGGGGCGGCAATAGTGTTGGGGCGGCAGGAGTGTTGGCTCGGCAGTGGCGTTGGCGCGCACGTCGCTTGAGAGCGGCAGCAGCGCGTTGGGGTGCCAATCGGGTGGAAAGTAAGATCGCGGGAGGAATCCAATGAAACGCTCGGAGTGCTTGTCCCTATTAATGTTGCTCGCGTTGCTGGCGATTCCGGCGTGGGCGCAGGTCGAGCGTCCGCAATTGACTTGGGTGCTCGGAGCGGGGGGAGCGCTCCGGCCCGTGTATGGCGTCCCGGGTGGTGCGGCCCTGGGCGGGCCGTCGGCGAACGGCGTGCTATCCATCGCATGCTCCGCGGACAGATGCGTGGTCAAGACAGGGGCGGCTCTGCACTTGGCGCGCGTGATTGACCCTGCTCCAGCGGAACTGGAAATGAAGCGTGGGTGGGTGAAGGGTGACGCACCTAAGGGCGACCAGTTGCGGCGGCGGCAGGCCTCCAGCCAGGCGGTGCTTGTCCCGGAAGGCCCCGCGCTGCTGGCATTAGCCGAAACGGACGTCTACATTTTCTTCACCTGGCAGCGGCAGTTTGCGCGATGGCGCGAAGGGGTTCTTGAATATTTGAATCTCGCCGTGGAGGGCGATGTGCTTTCCCTGCGCGCGGCCGGCGATGGATTCGACTATGCGGTGGCCCACGAGGATAGCACGTGGATCGAACATTACTCCGCGCGGGACGAAAGCGTGGTGGCGCTGGCATCGCTTGGGCCCACGGGAGCCGTGCTGTTGATGGAGGGTGGCGGCGCGTTGGTGGCCTCGGCCGAAGACGTGCGTTGGATGCGGCCTTACTCCGGCGGCGAGCCGCTCGACGATATCGTCTTCACCATTCCGGGCGCGGGCCAGTTCACCGCGGCACCCGGCGGCTACGTGCAGGTGAGCGCAACCTCGGGGGATTGGCTGCTGTCGGCAGGAGGGGCATACTTGTTGCCCCCGCCGCCCGCGCCCGCCGATCCGGAGGCCGCGCAATGATCGCCCGCCTGATCCTCTCCGCGGCATTCGCGGCATGCGCGCCGCTCGAGTTGCAGGCGCAAATCTCACTGTTCGCTGTCAGCGGCGCCGCGGAAACCCCGGTCGACTCGGTCTACAGTTTCGGCCAGGTGGCGCGGGGCGACACCAAAGACGTGCTGTTCCGCGCGCGCAACAACGGAACCTCCGCTGTGCCGGTGTCGAAGCTGGCGATGTCCGGCATCGGATTCGCCATTGTGAATACGGCGATCATTCCTTTCACGGTGGCGCCCGGGAGCGCCCTGGATTTCACCATGCGATTCACGGGCGGGCCGGTAGGCCCCTACAGCGCCAACCTGCAGGTGAACACGCAGATCGTGCTGCTACTGGCAAGCGTCGTCGAAGGTCCTACCGTGGGCGTGGCGGCTCCCTGCATCGGTCCGGATTCGCAACGCCTCATCAGTTTCGGGCGCGTGCAGCAAGGCGGGCAGGTGACGTGCACGTTCACGCTGCAAAATCCGTACACGCAAGCACTTTCCGTTTCGCCCATCGCCGTCAGCGGAGCGGCGTTCAGCACCGCGCAAACCTTGGCGGCCACTATCCCCGCCGGGCAAGCGATTACGTTCCTCGTTCGATTTACCGCAGCCACCATGGGCACCTTTAACGGGACTATCACGGCAGGTCCGCGCACATACAACCTGAGCGGCACTGGTTTTTCCGGGCCGTTGCCCACGCCGATCTTCGTTCTCGACAGCGCGACGTTCCTGAGCGGGGAACAACACACGTTGACCATTCGGCTCCCGCAAGCCTCCACCGTGGACGCCAACGGCGCGCTAAAAATGGTTTTCGAGCCTGCGGGAACCGTGATCAGCGACGACGCCGCGGTTCAGTTCACGGCGGCAGGAAAGCGCGTCATCCCCTTCACCGTGGCGCAGGGCGCAACCAACGTGGTACTGAACACCCAAGCCGGCGCGATTTTTTCGACGGGAACCACCGCTGGTAAGATCACGTTCACTCTTGAATCGGCGGCCTACGGCATAGGGGGCTTTGCGAGTACATCCATCACGATCGCCGCCGCGCCCATGATCGTCAGCTCTTCGAGCGCCACGCGGCGAGTAAACGACCTGGACATCAGCATCTGGGCATTCGACAACACGTATTCGGCCGGACGCATGTCCTTCACCTTCAACGACGCGGGCGGCAATCCGGCCGCACCCGCCATCGCTGCCGATTTCACCGCGCCGTTTTCGACTTTTTTCCGCGGCCAGACCGCCGGAAGCGCGTTCCTGGTGCGCGTGACATTTCCGGTGACCGGCAACGCGCAAACCATCCGCAGCGTCGACGTTATGTTGACGAATTCGGCTGGAAGCGTGAGACTGTCAAGGCTGAACTTTCCCTAAATTCGAGGAAGCCTTAAACTCGAAGAGGAAATGACCTCTGTCGCTTTAACCATCGCCGGCTCCGATCCCACCGGCGGCGCCGGTCTCCAGGCGGATCTCAAGACCTTTCACCAATTCGGTGTGTACGGCGAGGCGGTGGCCACGCTCATCACCGCGCAAAACACGCGCGGCGTGACGCGTGTGGACGTGCTGGCGCCGGACCTTGTGCTGGCCCAACTCGAGGCAGTGCTGGAGGATATCCCTCCGGGTGCCGCGAAGACCGGGGCGCTGGGGTCGCGCGCCGTAGTGGAGGCGGTGGCGGACGCAGCCGCACGGTTCCAATTCCCCCTGGTGGTGGACCCCGTGATGATCAGCAAACACGGCGCCAGACTCCTGGACGCGGAATCCTCGCAACTACTGATGCAGCGGCTGCTCCCCAGCGCGTACCTGCTGACGCCGAATCTGGACGAAGCCGAGGCAATGGTAGGATTCCGGGTGGATACGCCGGATGCCATGCGGAGCGCCGCCCGCCGACTGATGGAAATGGGCGCGGCAAATGTGCTGGTGAAGGGCGGGCACCTATCAGGCAGCGAGGCGGGCGGCGAGGCGCTCGACATACTCCTGCTCCAAAATGGCGAATTCCGGGAGTTCTCCGCCGCGCGCGTGGACACACCGCACACGCACGGCAGCGGCTGCACGTATTCGGCGGCGATCACTGCGTGCCTAGCCAAGGGCATGGCGTTGGCCGATGCCGTTAGACTAGCCAAGGAATTCGTGACGCGTGCGATCCGGACCGCGCCAGGGCTGGGTGGGGGGCAGGGACCCCTGAATCACTGGGCCTGAGACTTTTGCTCTGAGAATATTCTTCACGGTGGCCACTATCTGCCTAGGTGTTCTTTCCCATTCCATCTTGGCTTGTAGGCGTGGACCAAGCGGTTCTGTGGTTGCTTGCGCCCATGGCCGTCATCTTCCTGTTGAGCGGCCTGGACGATCTGGCCGTGGATCTGGCGTGGGCGTGGGCGCGTTGGAGGCGCAGGACGCATCCGGAGCCGGAACGGCCCGTGGGGATTCCACCGCGGTCCATCGCGATCTTCGTTCCGCTGTGGCATGAGCACGTCGTGATTGAGGGAATGCTGGCGCACAACATCGGAGCCATCCGGTATCCCGACTATCATTTCTTCGTAGGCGCGTATCCGAACGACCTGCCGACGCAGAGCGCCATCCAGCGCGCGGCCGAACGTTATCCCAACGTGCATCTGGCGCTGTGCCCGCACGATGGCCCCACATCCAAGGCCGATTGCCTGAACTGGATCTACCAGAACATGGGGCTATACGAGGAACAGACGGGCGAATATTTAGACATCGTCGTAACGCATGACGCCGAGGACTTGATTCACCCCGAGGCACTGCGGTGGATCAACTTTCATGCAGCCCACTTTGATTTCATCCAGATCCCTGTTCTTGCGCTGGCGACACCCCTGGGCGCGATGATCCACGGCGTCTATTGCGACGAATTCGCCGAATGCCACTCGCGGGACATGGTGGTGCGGAGCGAGTTTGGCTGCTTTCTGCCAGGCTCTGGCGTAGGCACCGGATATCGCAGGGAGGCGTTGGAGAAACTGGCGGCCGCCAACTCGAACCGCGTGTTCGAACCGGTGGCGCTGACCGAGGATTACGAGTGTGGCCTACGCCTGCACCGGATGGGATGCTCGCAGATGTTCCTGCCTTTGACGCGGATGGGCGGCGCGCATGGAAGTTTTCTGGCAACGCGCGAATTTTTCCCGAAATCCTGGCGGACGGCACTGCGCCAGAGGACCCGCTGGGTGATGGGCATCGCGCTACAGGGGTGGGAGCGGTTCGGCTGGCGTGGAACTCCGGGCGACGTGTATTGGCTATGGCGGGATCGCAAGGGCTTGATCGGCAGTCCGTTGGGCGTGCTGGCGAACGCGATGTTCTTCTACGGCATGGCAACCGCGCTGTGGACACGCGCCGGCTCGTTCGATACGCGGATGGCCGTGGCCACGATGAGCCTGCAGATCTATCGAATCGCGGTGCGGATGGCGTGCACGGCACGGGTGTACGGATGGCTGTTCGCCTGCGGAGTGCCGATACGAATCGTTTTCGCCAATGCACTGAACGCCGCGGCGACGGTGTGCGCGCTGGCCCGCTATGCCGCGGCGAAGCTGCGCGGCCAGCCGTTGCGATGGCTGAAGACGGAACACGCCTATCCATCCCGGGCCGCGCTGCTAACGCTCCGCCGCCGGTTGGGCGATATTCTGGTGGGGTCAGGCTACGTGAATGCAGTGGCATTGCGAGAGGCGCTGGCGAAGTGTCCCAAGGGCGTGCGGTTGGGTGAGCGCCTGATGCAGCTCGGGTTACTTACCGAAGAACATCTTTATGAAGCGCTGAGCCTGCAACAGGGCTTGCCCGTCATCGATCTCGGTCTCGCCGATCTGTCGCCTCGCGCCGCGCGAGCGTTGCCGTCGCGGCTGACTGCAAAGTGGCATTGCTTGCCTTTCCGCATCGCCGAAGGAGGCCTGTACGTCGCGACTCCTGAAGCGCCTTCGCCGAATATGAATGCGGCCTTGCAACGCTTCACGGCTCTGGAGATTCGGTTTCATCTGGTAACACCTTCCACTTACCGGCGGCTCGAAGCGAGCCTAACCTGAGAGGCCCCGCCCTACTCTGCTATAACAAAGTCATCCATGTCGGATTCCCGGCTCGACCGCCTTGTCCAAGCCGCTCTCGATAGCCGGAAGAGCGCTTACGCGCCGTTCTCCAAATTCCTTGTCGGTGCGGCGATCGAGGATGCACAAGGCCGCATCCACACCGGCTGCAACATTGAAAACGCCAGTTACGGACTTACCGTCTGCGCCGAACGAACCGCCGTGCTCAAAGCCGTTTCCGAAGGCGTCCGCGAGTTTGTCCGCATCGCCGTGGCGGCGGAGACCGATCCACTCACGCCCCCTTGCGGAGCTTGCCGGCAGGTGCTGGCGGAATTCTGCGACGACTTGGAGATCGTAATGGTGAATCCGGCCGGAAAGACCGAATCCGTGCGGTTGAAAGACTTGCTGCCGAGGGCCTTCCGTGCTTCGTTTCGATAAGTTAGCGGCGTTCGCGGCCTTCCTGCTTGTCAGCACCGCCGCCACGGCGCAGACTCGCGTCGACACCATCTGGAGCGCGCGATACGTGGTCACCATGGACGCGCAGCGGCGCGTGATCGAAAACGGCGCGGTGGCGGTGAGCGGCGATCACATCGTGGACGTGGGTCCACGCGCGGAGATTAACCGGAACTACCGTGCCGCCGCGCGGCTGGACCGGCCGGGCGCCATACTCGCTCCAGGGCTGATCAACACCCACACCCACGCGGCCATGGCGCTGTTCCGCGGCCTGGCCGACGACATGAAGCTGCAGGAATGGCTCGAAACAGTCATTTTCCCGGCCGAGGCCAAGAATACGGATCGCGAATTCGTGCGCTGGGGAACGCGGCTGGCGCTGCTCGAAATGGCGTTGTCGGGAACCACCACGTACACCGATATGTACTATTTCGAGGACACCGTGGCGGAGGTTACCAGGCAGGCCGGCATGCGCGGCGTATTGGGGCAAACCGTGATCAACTTTCCCGCGCCGGATTACAAGACGCCGCAAGCATCACTGGCTTTCCTCGATCAATTCCTGAAAAACTACGCGAACGACCCCCTGATTGTCCCCGCAGTCGCGCCTCACGCCGTCTACACGGTGAAGGACGACACGCTAAGGGCCGCGCGCGCTGGCGAGCCGGTACGGGAAACCGCTAATCATTCATCTTTCGGAAACGAAGAAGGAAAACGACGACTCAATTCGGGACCGTAAAATGACGCCCACGGCTCTGCTCGATTCGCTGGGAGTTCTCAGCGGCTGGACGCTCGGCGCGCATGGTGTATGGTTAACGGACGCGGATCTGCGCATTCTTAAATCGCGCGGAACGGGACTGGCGCACAATCCGTCGAGCAATATGAAGCTGGCGAGCGGCGTCGCGCCGGTGGTCAAGATTTTGAGCCTCGGCATTCCGATGGGCCTGGGAACGGATGGTGTGGCCGGCTCGAACAACGACCACAATATGTTTGAAGAGATGACGCTCGCCGCGTTCCTGCAAAAGGTCTCATCCGGCGACGCGCAGGCGCTCCCAGCCGTGCGGGCGTTTGAGATGGCGACCATCGGCGGCGCGAGGGCGTTGCATATGGAAAAGCTGATTGGGTCGATTGAAAAGAGCAAGCGCGCCGATATGATCGTGGTCAGCACCGCGGGGGCCCATGCCACGCCGATGTACAACGTGTACTCGCAGTTGGTCTACGCGCTGAAGGGTTCTGACGTGACGGATGTAATGGTCAACGGGCGCGCTATCGTCCAGGACCGGAAAATGCTGACGCTGGAGGCGGAGCCGATTCTGGCGAAGGCCGCGGAGTACCGGGAGAAGGTCAGGAAGTCGCTGGGAATGAAGTAGGGATCGGCCTAGACTCCCCATCCTCCACCGCCCGGCGTTTCGATCCGGAGCACGTCCTCACTTACTACGTGGAAGCGGGCTTTCGCGGCGATCGGGATCTTCTTGCCGCCGCGCAGCAGCGTGTTGCGGCCGGGCTTTCCCGCTTGGCCTCCCTGCATGCCATAGGGGCCGCGCTCGCGCCGGTCGGAGAGGATCGTCACTTCGGCGGGCGCGAGGAATCGGAATTCGCGCACGATACCGTCTCCACCGCTGTGACGGCCTTGCCCGCCCGAGCCCTTACGAACGCGATAGCTATCGATGCGCAATGGGAATTGATGTTCGAACGCCTCCACCGGCGTATTCCAGCTATTGGTCATGTGCGTGTGCGTGGCGCTATGACCCGCGCCGCTCGCCGACGCGCCCATCCCGCCCGCGATGGTCTCGTAATAGGCGAACGGGCGGCCCCGGTGATGACCTCCGAAACTCAAGTTATTCATGGTTCCCGAACTCGCCGCGGGAATCAGATCCGGCGCGGCTTTCGAGAGTGCGCCCAACACTACATCCGTGATGCGCTGGGAAGTTTCCACGTTGCCAGCCGCCATGGCTGCGGGCGCCAGCGCATTCACGATGGTTCCTTCCGGCGCAACGATGCGGACGGGCCGCAGGATGCCGGACGTGAACGGGACGTCCTCCGCCACCAGGCACCGGAACACGTACATGACCGCCGCGGTGGTGACCGCCAGATTCGCATTCATGGGGCCGTGGACTTGCGGGGCGGAACCGGTAAAATCCACCGTCGCCGAATCACCCGCCAACGTGACCGCCACACGGATTGGATACGGCGCGCGGCCGGCTTCCTCGTTCTCGATCACATCGCTAAAGCGGTAGGTCCCGCGCGGCAACCCGCGCAGCGTGGCTCGCAACATTCGCTCGCTATAGTCTTGCAGTTCGCGCATGTTGCGGTGCGCGCGCGCCAGGCCATACTTGCCCACCAGCTCGCGCAATCGCAGTTCACCCCGGCGGATGGACATCAACTGAGCCATCAAATCGCCCTCACGCTCCACTGGCGTGCGGACATTGGCCAGCACCAGATCCAGCAGTGCCCGGTCAAGCACGCCGCCGCGTTGGATCAGAATGGGCGGAATGCGCAAGCCTTCCTGGTAGATTTCGGTGGCCAGCGGCATGGAGCCGGGGCTCATCCCGCCGACGTCGGCATGATGCGCGCGATTCGCGAGATAGAACGCCGGCTTCTTCGATCCGGCCAGGAACACAGGCGCCACCGCCGTAATATCCGGCAAATGCGTGCCGCCGCGGAACGGATCATTCACCAAGGCGACATCGCCGGGCCGTAAATCCAGGGCTTCGCACACGGCCCGAACCGAGAGAGGCATGGCGCCCAGATGCACCGGCATGTGATCGCCCATGGCGACCGTTTCTCCACGCGCGTCATAAACCGCGCAGGAATAGTCGCGGCGCTCCTTGATATTCGCCGAGTAGGACGTTTTGCGCAGAACGATACCCATTTCCTCCGCGATGGACGCGAGCAGGTGGCGGAAGAGCTCAAGCTCGATCGCTCTGGCGGGGGCGTGGGTTCTGGCGGAGGCGCTGGCAGGGGCGTTGGCACAGGCTCCGGCGGAGGCGTTGGCGGGGGCTGGAGAGGGCGCGCGCATCACGGTTCAAGGCCGGCAATCAGCCACGTGAATAACGAAGCTCGCGACGCGCTCCCATTCGCGCCCGCCGCCGCGCTCCAGGCGTTGCGTCCCGCTGGCCGCATCGGCGCGCACTCTCCAGCCTAGCTGCGCGGCGGGACGGGGATTCAAGCGCAGCAAGCTAGGACTGGTCTGTTTGATCTCCCAACCTTCTCCGCCCGTGTTGGTCTCATACAATTCCGAGCGCTTCGTGCGGCCCCGCGAAGTGTCCAGGACGAATTGTCCCGCCGCGCGCGAAGTGAACTGAAACTGCGAGATGGCGCCGAACTTGGTGTCGTCAAACACGGCCTTCTGCCGCCAGGTTTTGCCACCGTCGGTGGTCAGCAGGAAGAACGCATCGCGGGCCAATGGTTCCAGCGCCTCCCCGCTGACCCAGCCCGTCTGCAAATCGAAAAATGAGATCTGTTCCAACGCCGAGGAACGGATGCGGGGATGCGCTTCGGTCCACGTAACGCCGTTATCGTCGCTGGCCAGAAGGAGGCTATACAAAGTGCGGTCGGCGGTGTGCACATTTCCCGCAACCAGAATCCGGTTCCCCGAGGCTTCCGCCGACGCCAGTTCCAAATACACCGCGCACGGCTCTTCCAGGCTGCAGTTGAGACCAAAGGCGTCCATGTCAGCGGGGGTACACTCGTAGGCCAATTTCACCGGGGCTTGCGCCATCAGCACGGCGGCGAACAGGGAAAACAAGGCGGCGAGTCTCACTTGGAGCCATTGTAGTGCAAGCGATGTAGGGTGCGGGAACCGGCCCGGTCTACAATGAACTGGTGCAGCCTTGGTTTCCTCAGCCACGCTGGAAACAATACGCGGCGCAGAGCGGCTGGATCTACGAGTACATCTTCGAAGGCATGCCGGTGGAGGGCGAGTATCGCTTCCGTGCAACATCGGGGCCATCGAACGCGATCCAGGTCACGGTTTCACTGGAGGCGGCGCACATCGCGCAGTGGGGCGCGGCGAACCGGCCGCTGACGGGCGTGGAATGTTACGGGATCGCCAAGATGGCGTTGCTGAGGGCGCTGGATGAAGCCGACTCGCCCGGTGCGGTGGAGGCAGTGCGACCTACCTTCGCGGTCATCGCCGAGATTTGCGGAGAACTCGATTTGTGAGTGCATTTGTGGGCAAAATAGAACCGTGCCCGGTCCTCACATTCCGACTCCACTGGATCAGCTAGGGCCGCGGCCCTTTTCTTTCTATCCTCCCATCGCCGGGACGCAACACAACGAATGGGCCTTGCATAGCGCTTCAGCCGAAGAGATTCAAGTCAGGAACACCAGGACGTGGCAATACCTGTGGATTCCACGCCGGCTGGTGAGAGGCGTGTCGAGCATCGAAGAGCCCGTGGTCATCGTGGGTCTGCTGAAGGATTTGGAATACAGGGAGGGCGCGGTTGTCCCCGTAGTGCACCGCGTGATCGAGATGCCGCGCGCGGTAAACGAGGTCCGGTGGCGTGCGCCGGAGCCGCCCGCCGGCGGACATCTCGCGCCCGTGGTGGGCATCCGTCTAGCGGCTGAACCAGGCGCGGGAAAAGACCGCTCATGGCTGGCGCGGATCGCGGCCGGTGTACTAGCGTGCGTGGTTGGACTGATCGTGTATCGGGAAAGTCCGCTGGGGCCGCGGGCGGGATTCTTTACGGCTCCGTCGCGCGTGGTGCTGCCGTTCAATGCGGACGATGATTATTTGTCGCTGATCAGCCGCCTGGGGCGGCCCGCCGTGGAAAGCGTCCGCCGAGCGCCCGCCGAAGGCCTGGGATTCTATCTGCTGCGCTATCCCGAGCGCGGTTTCACGCTGGTGCTGACGGGCGCCACCCGCGACGAAGCCCGCTATACCGGGGCGCTCGGCCGGGGCGGACGCGTGATTCATTCGGTGCGCTTGCGGGACGGTAAGGATTCGACAGCGGCGCTGGCAAGTCTGCGCCGCTAGAGCAAGGGAGGAACGCATCATGAGATGGTCGTGGAAGCTGGGTACGTTCGCCGGCATCGGCGTGTACATGCACGCCACGTTCACGCTCCTGATCGTGTGGGTGGTGCTGCGGGAGTGGGGCCGCTCGCACGATCTTTCCGCCACCTTGCGAAGCGTCGCATTTATCTTGCTGCTGTTTGCATGCGTGGTACTCCATGAGTTCGGCCACGCACTGACGGCCAGGCGATTCGGCATTCTCACGCGCGATATCACGCTGCTGCCCATTGGAGGCGTGGCTCGTCTGGAACGCATGCCGGACGATCCCATGCAGGAATTTTGGGTGGCGATTGCCGGGCCTGCCGTCAACATGGTCATCGCGGCGCTCTTGTTTCTGACGTTAGGCGCGGCGGGAAGCCTGCCTACGCTCGAACAACTGGGAACTCCTCAAGCGCCCTTGCTCGGCCAGTTGATGATCGTGAACGTATCGCTTTTCCTGTTCAATCTGCTCCCCGCTTTTCCCATGGATGGCGGCCGCGTGCTGCGAGCTTTACTGGCCACGCGCATGGAGTACACGCGCGCCACGCAGGTGGCCGCATCCATCGGACAGGCCTTGGCTTTCGGTCTGGGATTCCTTGGATTCTTCTACAACCACATGCTGATGTTTATCGCCATCTTTGTGTGGATCGGCGCGGAGCAGGAAGCCAGCATGGTACAGATGAGGTCCGCGCTGGGGGGTATTCCAGTGCGGAGCGCGATGGTGACCGACTTCCACACGCTCGCTCCCAGGGACACACTGGATCGCGCCGTGGAACTCCTACTGGCGGGGTCGCAAAAAGATTTTCCCGTGATGGAGAACGGCGATGTCCGTGGAATTTTGACGCATGCCAAATTGATGTCGGTTCTGGCCGGGCGCGAGTCCGCGCGCGTGGAGGATGCCATGGAGACCCGGTTTCAATCGGCGGAAGCCGGAGACATGCTGGACACCGCGTTCCGGCGCCTGCAGGAATGCGAGTGCCGCGTGATACCGGTGCTCGACCGCGGACGGCTTACCGGCATGCTCACCGCCGATAATGTGGGTGAATTTCTGATGGTGCAGGCGGCGCGCGGGCGCGGGCGCGGCGCGGTGCGGAGGTGAACTCTTACCGCCCGGACCGTAGCGCCTCGCGTTCCCCTTCGGCCACATCGACGCGCGCAAGCACTGCCAAGCCCCCCACGAAAAACACGATCAGCGATAGGATCGCCCAACGATAGCTGCCGGTCCATTGCAGCGCGAGGCCGAAAATCAGCGGGGACAACCAGCTGGTGCCCTTGTCGCTCACTTCGTAGATGCCGAAGTATTCGGCTTCGCGGCCCTTCGGGATCATTCGCGCGAACAAGGAGCGGCTCAGTGCCTGGCTGCCGCCCATGACGATGGCCACCACCGCGCTCACCGCGAAAAACTCCGCCGTCGTATGAACGGCCGCGTATAGATAGAGAAGCGCCGCGATCCACAGCAGCAGGCTCGCGGCGATCGCGCGCTTGGTATCCGTGCGCGCGGCCAGCCAATTGAACCCCAACGCTCCGGCGAATGCGACGAACTGAACCATCAAAATCACCATGGTCAACGTGGAGATTGGAATTTTCAACTCGTCATTGCCGAACTGCGAGGCCAACGCCAGCACCGCTTGAATGGCATCGTTGTAGAGCAAGAATGCCACCAGAAACAGCGTAGTTTGGGGGTATCTCCGGATTCCTTTGATGGTTTGGCCAAGTTGCAGGAACACGCCCGCGAACACCCTACGCGTGAAGGCCGGGGCTTGCTCGCGTCCGCGATTGCGCAGCGTCAGGAGCGCGGGAATGGTAAACACGCCCCACCACACGCCTGCCAGTCCCAAGCTGATGCGTACCGCCAGTGCTTCACTGATCCCCAGCCTTGACGCGTTCAAATACAACAGCAGGTTCAGCCCCAACAGCACTCCTCCGCCCAGATATCCGATGCCCCAGCCATTGGAAGAGACGGCATCGCGCTGCTCCGGAGGTGCGATCTCCGGCAGAAAAGAATTCGAAACGACGATGGATGCGCCGAAGCTCACGTTGGCGATCAGGAACAACACGCCGCCCAACATGTATTCGCCGCCGTCCAGCGTGAACATGGACGCCGCAGCCACGGCTCCCACGTAGGCGGTAACGGCCAGGCACTCTTTTTTCCTTCGGCCGTAATCGGCAATCGCGCCCACCACGGGCAAGACCAACACTTGCAGAATCACGGAGAGGCTGACCAGATAGCTCCAATAACTGCGTGCGTCGACGGTGATGCCCAGCGGGTAAACATAGCCCGCGGCATCAGCGGCAGTTTTCGCCAGGGCCGTTAAGTATGGCCCCAAGAACAGAGCAATGGTTGTCGTGGCGAAACCGGAATTGGCCCAATCGTAGCTGTACCAGCCGCGCTGCTCCCGGACGCTATATTCGTATGCCGGAACGCTGGTCACAGCTTCTCAATCTGCTGAAGAATGAGCAGCATGCGCGGGGCTGCTTCGGCGCGGCCACCGAAACGCAGCTCATTGTACGCTGACGTGGCGTCGCCCGCCAACCGGGCGATCTCCGGGGCGCGAATCACGAGCGCGAATTCGGTCGGAGTCATCCATGGTGGTTTGCGAAGACCGCGTTTTTCCAGCAGCGCGAGCAGTTGCTGGTACAGCACAGTCGCGTCCGTCCGGCGGCTTTCTCCACGCTCCACGCGCCGCCACCATTCGCGGCGCCGCCACCACGCGAGGAGTGCCGGACCGGACAGCACCGCGAGCAATGCCGACG
>CAMAUG010000064.1 GCA_945861255.1 Candidatus Sulfopaludibacter sp. SbA3 | reverse complement strand
TCCACCGCTTGTACGGGACGGGCCTGTCCCACTATCTCGGCCACAGCGCGCTCATCTCCGGTGCGGTATAGTGAAGATGTGAAACGCAAACGCGCACTGGCAGTTCCCGCGGAAGCCCCCGGCGCTCCCGTAGTTCCGGAGACCCTGCTGATGCAGGCCAAGCGCGCGCTTGAGACCGACCACATTGTCCGCCCATCGCGCTGCACGGTATGCGGCGATGAAACGACGTCGAGTTCGAGCGAAGGCCTGTGCTGGGTGTGCCGCCGCCTGAAGGTTTCCGCGTGGCGGGACTCGGATTCACAAATGCCCGCGCAGGAATAGCGCGAGAGCGATTACCCTTCGGCCGCCGCTCCCTTGTTCACAAGCGTCTCGTAGATAAACGCCGCGGCCGCAACGTCCTCCACCGCCAGACCCAGAGACTTGAAAATTGTCACCGGATTGCCCGCCGGCCGCCTCTCCACGTGGGCCAATTCGACGATGCGTGGATCGTCCCATGGCAAAGGAGCCATGAGAATATCGCCGGCTTCGATCTTGCCCTGCTCGATGGAATCGATGGCGATCAGGTCCGCCCGAAGAACCAGATCCGATGGCAACTCCCGGCGGTTGCCGCGATTCGATCCCATGGCGTTCACGTGAACGCCCGGCCCCACCCAGGCGCTTTCCAGCACCGGGTCCGCCGAGAAGGTCGCGGTGGCGACAATGTCGGCGCCCCGCACGGCTTCTTCCGCGGAATTGACGGCGCGCGCGCCGGTCTTCGCGGCAAATTCGTTTCGCCGCGATTCATTCCGGCTCCACACACGGATGTCCCTGATGTCACGCACGGCGCGGACGGCCGCGATCTGCGCCTCCGCTTGAAACCCGCTGCCGATCACGCCGAGCGTGGACGCTCCGGGCGCGGCCAACGCATCGGTGGCGTAGCCCGACGCCGCTCCCGTGCGGATCTGGCCCAAGTAATTGGCCTCGAACAAGGCCAGCGGCTTGGCCGTCGCCGCATCGAACAGATGGAAGAAAAAATGCGCGCCGTGGCGGGCATGCGCGCTGTAGATCTTGGTGCCGAAATAGGTGCCATACGCACCCGCCATGCTGTGCAGTACGGAGCCGCCCGGCAGGAAGAGCCGGTGGCGCGGCTGGTTTTGCGCCGTGCCCGCGCGCAGCGCGGTAAACGTCTCGCGCATCAGGCGCACGGCCTGCCGCATCGTCAAAATTTCACGGACTTGCTGTTCGGTGATGTGGAGCATGGCTTGTTCCCGGATAGAACGGAGTTGCCGTTACCGGCTTACTGGATCCGGTGCGTCGGGATCGAAGCCCAGTTCCGCCACGGCCGCTTTCGCGCGCTCGGCGTCGAACTTACCCTCGCGCGCCAGCGCGGCGAGAGTAGCCTGCGCGATCGCCTCGGCTGAAATCTCGAAGAACTTGCGGAGGTGCTCGCGATTCTCGCTGCGCCCGAAGCCGTCCGCCCCCAGCGAATGTAGCCGCGTTCCGATCCATGGTGAAAGCTGATCGGCCTGGGCTTTGATGTAATCGGACGAGGCGATCACGGGACCTTGGGTCCCTTCAAGCGCCGTGACGATGTACGGCACGCGTGGCGCCTCGGCGGGATGCAGACGGTTCCAGCGATCTACATCCAGGCCATTGCGGCGCAGTTCGTTATAGCTGGTGACCGACCACACATCGGTGGCCACGTCATAGCGCTCCGCTAAGATCTGCTGCGCGCGCAAAGCCTCGTTCAATATGGATCCGCTGCCGAACAACTGCGCCACAGCCGGCCCACTTTGCGAAGCGCGGTACTTATAAATCCCGCGCAGAATGCCATCCCGCAACACTTCGGAAACACCGCCCTGCTCAAAGCCCGGCATGGGCGGCTGCGCGTAGTTCTCGTTGTAGACGCAGATGTAATAGAAGCGATCTTCGTTCTGCTGATACATCCGCTTGATGCCGTCTTGAATGATCACGGCCAGCTCATAAGCGAACGCGGGATCGTAGATGGCGCAGGTCGGCACGGCGCTGAAGAAGATGGGACTCTGGCCGTCCTGGTGCTGCAAACCTTCGCCCGCCAAGGTGCTGCGTCCGGATGTGCCGCCCATCATGAAACCCTTGCCACGCGAATCGGCGAAGGCCCATACCAGATCGCCCACGCGCTGATATCCGAACATGGAGTAATAGATGTAGAAGGGAATCATCGGCACGCCGTAGTTGGCGTACGCGGTTCCGGCCGCCAGGCACGACGCCATGGAGCCGGCTTCGGTGATGCCCTCTTCCAGAACCTGCCCGTTCTGCGCTTCCTTGTAATACAGCAGCACGTTCGAATCGGCCGGTTTGTAGTGCTGGCCCTGGCTCGCGTAAATTCCGTATTCACGGAACAGCGATTCCATGCCGAACGTACGCGCCTCATCGGGAATAATGGGCACGATCAGCGATGCCAGCTCCGGCGTCTTGAGCAACGTCTTCAGAATGCTGACGAACGCCGCGGTGGTGGAGGCCTCGCGCCCCCGCGAACCTTCCAGGGCGTCTTTGAACGCTTCAAGCGCGGGCGAGTGAATGGTGATCGGTTTTACCACCCGTGCCGGGAGCGGCCCCCCCTGTGCCTGCAATCGCGCTCGCAGGTACTTCATCTCAGGCGAGTCTTCCGGCGGGCGATAAAACTCCAGATCGTGAACCGCCTCGTCGGACAGCGGTAGATCGAACCGGTTGCGGATAATCTTCAAATCCTCGTCGGCCAATTTCTTCTGCTGATGAGCCGTCATGCGGCCCTCGGCGGATTGTCCCAGCCCGTACCCCTTTACGGTTTTCGCCAGAATGACGGTGGGTTGTCCCTTGTGCGCGACCGCGCGTTTATATGCGTTGAAGACTTTAATCGCATCGTTGCCGCCTCGGCGCAAGTCCCAGATCTGGTCGTCGCTCAGGTGCTCCACAAGCTTGAGCAACTCCGGATACTTGCCGAAAAATTCCTTGCGGATGTACGCGCCGCTCTGGGAGCGGAAGGTCTGGTATTCGCCGTCGACGCACTCATGCATGCGCTTCAACAGCAGGCCGCTGGAATCGCGCGCCAGCAGGTCGTCCCAGCCCGAACCCCAAACCACTTTGATGACGTTCCAGCCCGCTCCCAAAAACGCCGCTTCCAGCTCCTGAATAATGCTGCCATTGCCGCGCACCGGCCCGTCCAGCCGCTGCAGATTGCAGTTGACGACGAAAACAAGATTGTCGAGCTTTTCGCGCGAGGCGAGCGTCAGCGCTCCCAGCGATTCCGGCTCGTCGCATTCGCCGTCGCCCAGGAACGCCCACACTTTGCGATCCGTCTTCGGCACCAGGCCGCGGTTTTCCAGATACCGCATGAAGCGCGCTTGATAGATAGAGCCGATGGGTCCCAAACCCATGGAAACCGTCGGAAACTGCCAGAAATCCGGCATCAGCCAGGGGTGGGGATAAGAGGACAGTCCAGGATGCTCGCGCAATTCATGCCGGAAGTTCTTCAAATGTTCTTCGGTCAGCCGGCCTTCCAGGTATGCGCGCGCGTACATTCCCGGCGAGGCGTGCCCCTGGAAGTAAATGAAGTCGCCGGCCAATTTACCATGCTGGGGATCCTGATAAGATCCGCGGAAAAAATGATTCAAGCCGACCTCGGTCAGCGTCGCCAGAGAAGCATAAGTCGCCAGATGCCCGCCGATATTGGCGTCGTGCTTGTTGGCCCGCACCACCATCGCCAACGCGTTCCAGCGGATGATGCTCTTGATGTTTCGCTCGATGCGGCGATCGCCCGGATAGGCCGCTTCTTCTTCCGGCGGAATGGTGTTGATGTACGGCGTATTAAACCGCATGGGAGGCCGCACGCCCAGATTCGCGGCCCGTTCCATCAATCTTTCGATCAAATAACCGGCTCTGTTGGGACCAGCTTCGTCAACGATTTCGTCAAGGGCCTCAAGCCATTCGGAGGTTTCCTGTGGATTGAGGTCGTCGGGAGCTTCTACTCGTGGTTTCAGCATGAAGATACTCTTAGGGTAGCGTCATCCTGCGGGGGCCAGCAAGCACGCACTACCTCAAAGCGGTGAGGCCAATAGACTGGAAATTCCGTGCTACGAACGTCTCCGCAGACAAGAAGCAGCGGGTCTCGGGCGAAGCGGTGCGCCCTCGACGAAACGCCCTACGCCAGAGCGCTGCGGCTGACGATCGCCAAGTGGAACCCCTGCGTCTTGCGGAAGGCTACGATTCGTCTCCCCAAACGCAGGCCGTTCAGTGGCGGTTCTGCCTCATGGTCCCCCAACGTCAGGGCAATTTATAGGTTAAGAACTTACTGCCGGCGGCAATGGCAATGTATTGCTTCCCGTCTTTGCCCATGTAGGAAATCGGATTTGCGTGGGCGACCTCTGGAGTCTGCACGCTCCACAACTCCTGACCGGTCTTGCTATCGAAGGCGCGGAACATGCGGTCGATGGCGGCTCCAATGAAGGTGAGGCCGGACGCTGTCGTCATAGGCCCCCCACCCAAATTTGTAGCCCCAGTCTTAATCCCGGCCGGGACGCCCTCCGTCGTGCCGAAGGGTATTTGCCAGGCGATGTCGCCCGTGTTCACATTGATTGCGGTCAGCCTCCCCCAGGGCGGTTGCCAGCAAGGCCAGCCATCGACAGCCACAGCCACGCGGGGAACGCCGGGGGGGCGTCCGAACAATCTGGGCGAATCGGGAGGGGCGCCCGGGTCCGATTCCAGACGCGCAGTGTTCAGCCACCAGCCCGTATCCGTCGTATTGATGATGTAGTATCCCAGGGTCGGATCAAACGCTCCGCCACTCCAAGTAGCGCCGCCAAAATTATTCGGCAGCACGAGCGCTCCCGCCTCCGACAATGGTGTGTAAGGTCCGCGATTGCGCCCGCCATCAACTTTTCCCAGCAGTTCGAGGCATGCCTTCTCGTGTTCAGGAGTCACTTTCGCGATATCGTCCGGATATTTGAAGCTCATCCGAGCCAATGGTGGAGGCTTGACCGGGAATGGTTGCGTCGGGGAGTACCATTCGCCAGGCACGTCCCCTTGGGGCACCGGACGCTCCTCTACCCCGTAGATGGGTTCTCCCGTCACCCGGTTCAGAATGAATAGCAGACTGGCCTTGTTCATCGCCCCAACGGCCGGAATCTTCTTGCCATCCTTGACCACATCAAACAGCATGGGCGGTACCGGCATATCGTAATCCCAGAGGTCGTGATGAGTGGCTTGGAAATACCATTTCAGTCTCCCTGTCTCGGCATCCACGGCCACGATGGAGCTGGAGAACAGGTTCGCTCCCGGGCGATCCCCTCCGTAGTAATCATTGTTGACGGAACCCAGCGGCATGTAGAGAATTCCACGCTCCGCGTCCACGCTGAAAAAAGTCCACACGTTTGCGCCGGACATCTTTTTCCAGGAATCTCCAAGCCAGGTTTCATGACCCATTTCCCCCGGCCTAGGCACGGTGTGGAACGTCCATACCAGTTTCCCTGTACGCAGATCCCATGCGCGCACATCGCCGGCGGGTCCCTTGGGTCCCGTGTTGTCTATATTGTGGGCGCCGGTGAATACCAGGTTCTTATAAACAAAGGGAGCGGAATTCAAACCGTAGTGGATACTCGGAAATCCATTCATGATCTCGGGCGTTCTTAGATTCACAACGCCTTCATTGCCGAATCCTGGATTAGGCTTGCCGGTTTTCGCGTTGATTGAATATAGTTCGCCATCCGGGGTCCCAAACACAATCTGCGCAGGCGTCTGTTTGTCGCCCGGCCAATATGCCAAGCCTCGCATGGATCCGAGTGTGATTCGAGCCGTGTCTATCATTTTCCCGGCAAATTCCCACAGGACCTTGCCCGTTTCCGGTTCCAGCGCGGCGACACGGTTGACTGGGTACCCGACGTACAGTACGCCATTTACCATCAGTGGGATCGACTGGCTCAACCGGGTTTGACCCTCATTCTTCATCATCTGGTAACTCCACGCTGGTACCAGCTTGGATACGTTCGCCGCGCTGATCTGTTTGAGGGGCGAATAACGTTGACCACCCGCGTCATGTGCATAGGACGGCCAATCACTCTGCGCGTACAGCGCTGGCGGCATTAGACTGACAACCGGTAGCAACGCCGATAACAACAACGAGGTTCGCATCCGTTTCATCCTTCCTACGTCTAAACCTGAGTTCCTGCACTCAGCATGGTATCGCATGCGATCGGCTCCAGTTGAGAGCCAAGCGGGTTGCCGTACCCGCGGATGTGTCGCTGGGCAATTGAGCGTTGGCCAAGGGGGAGGGGGAGCCCGCCGCCGGGAGGACGCTGTTGCCGCACTGCGTTGCTGAGTTCGCCGAATCGCCGAATCTTGCGATCACTCTGTCACGCCGTGTAGCTGGCCCAGCGTTCCCGACTGTGGGTGCCCATGAAGGCAATAAGAGCGCCGCTCCCAATGGAAGCGGCGCTCTTTGGAGAAAGAAATTTCCTGCTTACGCGCTGAATGAGCTACCGCAGCCGCACGTTGACTTCACGTTCGGGTTGTTGAACTTGAACCCGGAGCCTTCCAGCGACTCGACATAATCCACCTCGACGCCGTCCAGGTACAGCAGGCTGGCCTGGTCGATGAAGATCCTCAGCGGACCGAAGTTATAGGTCTTGTCCAGCATTCCCGCGGCGTTTTCAAACGCCATGGAGTAGCTGAAACCCGAGCAGCCCCCGCCCACCACGGAGATGCGCAGCCCGGCTGGCTTTGGTTCTTGAGTATCCAGGATCTCGGACACCTTGCTTACAGCGGTTTCGGTTAGTTGCACCATTTGCGTTTGGCCTCTCCTCAATTGTACTATGATGCCGGACCGGAGGCAAAGGATTCAACGGAACCAGGGGAATAGGCATCCCCGGTCGGGTGGCCCAGCCGGGCGGCCGGGTGTGGATTGCCTGATTTTGGCGCAACCCCACTGGCTTACGCTACGTCGAACGCAGCAGACGAGGTAGCAAATGAGTGGGTTAATTGGTGCATTACCGTTTCCCCAGACCAGAACCGAAGGCCGGGCGAGGACCCGAGTGGACCATAAGCACAGCGAAGAGGCGGCACTCATACGGCGGGTTCAGGCGCGAGACGAATTGGCGTTCCGCGAGATCGTTGAACGCTATCAATCTAAGGTGTTTTCAATCATTTACGGCATTCTGCGTAACCGTAATGACGCCGAGGATATCGCCCAACAGGTCTTCGCCAAAGTCTACTTTTCCATCCGCAATTTCGATTTCCGCAGTTCGCTTTTGACCTGGATCCACAAGATCACCGTCAATGAGTGCTACGATTACCTGCGCAAGAAACGGGTACGCAAGCTGGTCTATGAAAGCGACTTCAGCCAGGAAGACTCCGAGCGGATGCAGGCCTCCGAACCGGCCGTGGACCCCCGCGTACCGGTGGACACGCAGTTGGCCCAGCGCGACTTGATCATGAAGCTGCTGGCCAAGATTCCGGAAGACGAGCGTAGCCTGATCCTGCTCAAGGAAGTAGAAGGCCGCTCCGTGGAGGAGTTGGCTCAAATGACCGGCCTGAATGAGAATACAATCAAGGTAAAGCTTTTCCGGACCCGCCAGAAACTGCTGAAGGCGGCAACACGCTTGTTGCGGGGGCCAGTGCTAGCGAAGTAATGTCAAGTGCGCGTGTGGAGTAAGAAACTGCGGGAAGCGGACGACAAGATCCGCGCAACCGTGATGGAAGCAAGTGATTGAGGGAAGACGATGCATCGCGAAACCGGTGACCATATCGAGGACGTTCTGGCGGGAACCCCGCCCCAGGCCGCGCGCGAACACCTGCATTCCTGCGGGGAGTGCCGTGACGCCGTAAGCGCCATGCAAGAACACGCCGCCCTGTTGCGCCAACTGAAGCCTCCCGCGGATTTCGACGCCGAGACGCGCCCCGGCTTCTACGCCCGCGTCATGGAACGAATTGAGGCCCAGGGGCCCATCTCCATCTGGAACCTGTTCATGGAATCGGCCTTCGGCCGCCGGATCGCCGTAGCCTCTTTTGCGCTGGCGTTGTTATTGGGTGTGTATCTGGTTTCGAGCGAACAGACCGCGGAGGAACCGCTTATAGCAGGCGACCCAACCGAGCAGATTCTGGGGCCCATCGAAGACGCTGCTTCCCTCCCCAATGCCGTGCAGGTGAATCAGAGGCCCGTGGGGCCGTCCGGTATGCCCGCCGGGATTCCTTTTGATCCGTTCGCGGCGCAGATGGATCCGTTCGTGATTGAAATGAATGAATTCATGACGCACATGGAGCCAGGAGCGCCTGAGGGCGAAGCCCTCGTGGATCTGGTGACGTACCGGGAGCAGTAACCACATGGCGCCGGCATCGAAAAATCCAAAAGTGATTTCGACGCTGGTATTCGTGTTCCTGGCCGGCGCCGCTACTGGAGCGCTCTCCATGCGCTTGGGCCTGCATGAAAAGCTGCATCGCACCGCTACCGCCGCGGCTTCCCGCGGCGCTGTCAATCCGGGCCGGGATGCCCTCTTGCAGCGCTTCAATACCGAACTGAACCTGAGCGGCGATCAAACCACCCAAATCGCTGCTGTTCTCGACGACTACCGGCATTATTACCAAAGCCTGCAGGACGAAATCGACGACATCCGCGCCACCGGCCGTTTGCGCATCATGCAGATCCTGGAACCCGGCCAACGCGAGAAGTTCGACAAGATGATGAGCGAACTTCAGCCGCAATTGGAAGCGAAATAGCGCGCCCTGAGTCTAAGTTATGACGGGATGGGGCATCGGTGTCCCTTCGCGACCGGGGTGCTATTGCTTCCCCCGCGCCGCCATCTTCCGTTCCAGAGCACTCCATAGCCGCGCTCTCACGTCGTCGGGAATGAGTTGCGGTTCCACTCCCTTGTACACTTCGAGCGTGTGCTTAGTGGTATCCACAATGACGAAGCAGTTGGGGCACTCCGACACGTGCGCTTCCAGGTGCACCTTGGTTACGGAGTCGATATTCGGGTCGAGATAGTCGTTCAGTTCCTGCAGAAACTGTTTACAGGTGAGCAAACACGTCCTCCCCCTTCCGTTTAAACTGGCGGGTCAGTTTTTCCCGCAGCGCCAGGCGCGCCCTCAATAGCCTGCTCTTGACTGCCGATACGGATATCCCAAGGGCTTCGGCGGTCTCTTCCGTGCTCAATTCTTCGATGTCGCGAAGCGCGAAAACGGTTCGGAAATCTGGTTTCAAGCTCTCCACCGCGTCGTCCAGGATCTTGCGCAGTTCTTCCTGTGAATAGCGGTCCTCCGGGTTGCCTTCCCACACGGCGATCTCCCGTTTCACCTCTTCTTCGCCCGTTTCCATCGGCTCATCGAGCGAAACAAACTTATCGCCCCGGCGCTTGCGCAGCTTCATCAGGGCTTCGTTGACGGCGATGCGGACGATCCAAGTGTAGAACTTGGAGTTGCGCTGGAAGCCGCTTAGATGCTCGTAGGCCTTCAGGAAGGTCTCCTGAAGAACGTCCTCTGCATCCTCCGTGTTCTGGGTGATGTTCATCGCCAGGCGGAAGATTTTCCGTTGGTAGTGCTCCACCAGGCCCGTGAAAGCCGTCGCGTCTCCGGCCTGCGCGCTGGTGACGAGCGTGGACTCGTCGAAACCGGTGCCGGGATGGGACGTGGGAGTCACCGCGAAGAAACCTCTCCTTCAAATATACAGCGTTGCGGCGCCAGTGCGTCGCGCGCGTCGCGCACCTTGAGACCGCGATAGCGAGACCAGCGACGAAGGCCGCATGGCGACCCCATACTCAGTGGGTTCCGCCCCAGCGCGGCCGGTCGCCGCCGGTGGTGAACTCCGGAACATGTTCACCGTGCCTTCGCCGACCTCCTTTACTGCATTCTTGTTTGCGGTGCGGGCGGGGCGTTTGGAAGCAGCGAAGGCGCTGCTGGAGGCCGGCGCGAATGTGAACGACACGTTGTCGGACGGCCAGAGCGCCCTGGTGCTTGCGGTGGCGAACGGGCCCTGGGAGCTGGCCGGCTTCCTGCTCGACAAAGGCGCCGATCCGAATCTGGCGGGAGCGGGTTGGAATGCGTTGCACCAGATCTTGCGGGAGCGGCGGCCCAACGTGGGCTTTGGCGCGCCGGGTCCGTTGACCTCCGGCACGGTCGACAGCATTGATGTGGTCAAGAAAATGATCGCGCGTGGGGCTAATGTAAATGCACGGATGGCAGTGAACGGCATGAAGGACGGGCAGAGAAACCGCCTCAACCGGATCGGCGCCACGCCGTTCCTGCTGGCCGCGAAGAATACCGATGTGGAGGCGATGAAGCTCCTGCTGGCCTCTGGGGCGGACCCCATGATCCCCACCTGGGATCACACAACGCCGCTGATGGTGGCATCGGGAATCGCCATCTGGAATCCCGGAGAAGACGGTGGTTCGTTGACGGGCCAGGAGGAAGAAGTTCTCGACGCGGTCAAGATCTGCGTGGAGCGCGGCAACGACATCAACGCGCGGAACGACTACGGCGAAACCGCGCTGCACGGCGCAGCTTACCGGGGCTCGAACCTGGTGGCGCAATACCTGGTGGACAAAGGCGCGAAGCTGGACGTCAAGGAAAAGAAAGGCAACTTCACGCCTCTGGCCATCGCCAACGGATTCAATTATTCGGATTTCTACAAGCAGCAGCCGCATACGGCGCAATTGTTGAAGAAACTGATGACAGAGCGCGGCATCTCCACCGAGGGTCAGGTCGCCGACGGCACCGAATGCGTGGACTGCCTGCAAACGCACGCCGACCAGCAACGGGCCTACACCGCGCTTGAGCGGAAGATGGAAGCCGAATTCGCGGCGCAGTACAAGACCGAATTAAACAAGCAGTAAGGCCGGTTTCCGCCCGGCAATCAGGCAAGGCAAACTGGAGTGCCTGGTGGCCCGAGTTCATGGACTAACATCGTTATAGTGCCGACGCTGATCGCGGCCGAGTGCAGCGTCCCGGTGGTCGCCGTCGGCGTGCTGCCGTCGGTGGTGTAGCGGATCGCCGCTCCTGACGTCGCCGAGGGGATCGTGACGCTCTGCGATGTGGCGTTGCTTCCGCCCTCCGGACTCAACGAAGGCGTGACCACTTGTGGCCTTCCCGTTCCCTCGCAACCAGCGGCCGCGCCCCGCTCTCTTACCGGACTGACAAGGCGGCGAAAGCATAACGCACCGCATTCCTCGCCCGTGCGGCCTGGCGTATTTGCCCCGCGTCGATTCCATGTGTGCTGATCGACGGAATAAAAGAGGCCTCGATACGGCTCCAGAAGGTGAACGGAGACCGACATGAACATCCTCAAATCGAGCATTACCGCAGCGGCCTTTCTAGGCCTGGCGTCTTTGAGCCCAGCACAGAAAACGGAAGTGAATTCACCAACACTCAACAGCGTCGAGCAGGCGACCGAGCCGGATCCGCCGGCTGTCAGTTATTTCCCGAAGGACGCCGTCAATGCGGCGTTTGCGAAGGGCTCCGTGCTCTTCGACCACAGCGACAAGTACATGGTCCACGCCAGCCGCCGCGAGCAGCCGGGTATGGCCGAGATTCATACCAAGGACGCGGACATCGTCTACGTTTTGGAAGGCACGGCCACGCTGGTAACGGGGGGCACAGCCGCGAATCTCAAAGAAACCGCCGCGGGCGAGCTCCGGGGCGAAAGAATCGACGGAGGCGAGACGCGGCACCTTGAAAAGGGCGATGTGATCATCGTCCCGGCCGGTGTGCCGCATTGGTTCAAGAAAGTCTCGAATCCATTTCTCTATTACGTCGTGAAGGCCCGGTAAGGGAAAAGGGGAATGCCATGAAATCTTATCGAGCCATCTTATACGCAACCTTTCTTCTGATCGCCCCGGCAGTTCGGGCGGAGTTACCGGTAAAGAGGGTACTCACCTTGAACGTAGCCAAGAGGATCGCGGCCGTCGCGGAAGCCGAAGCCAACCGCCGCCATCTTACTGCCGTCATCGTTGTGGTCGATGACGCCGGCCATCTGCTGGTGCTTCACCGGCTCGACAATACGCAGGTCGCCAGTGTGGAGGTTGGAATCGGCAAAGCCCGCACCGCCGCCATCTTCCGGCGCCCCAGCAAAGACTTCGAGGATCAGATCAAGCAGGGGCGTGTCGCCGCGCTGGCACTGCCCGGAGCTACTCCACTACAAGGCGGAATTCCAATCATCCTCGATGGACAAGTGATCGGGGCTATCGGCGTGAGCGGCGAGAGCCCACAAGAAGACGAGGACGTAGCCAAAGCGGGAGCCGCGGCGTCCGCGGCGGCCATTGCGGCCGAAGGAGCATCCCATGAATAGTACTCTCACGAGATTTGCGCTTGGGGCAGCCGCGGTTTGCGGTCTGGTAGCGCTCACGGCGGCCACGAGCCAACCGGCGGAAGCCACCATTGATCTGGCGACCGAAGGCGGCGTCCGATTGGTCAAAGGACAGTGGCGCTACTCAGACACGAAGATCATCGAGACAGTGTTTCGCGCGCCCGACAAAGACGGTCAGCCCAATGGCGCGCCGAACATGGCCTACGATTTCACGCCGCACGCCGGGGGCGGGGATTTCGATGACTCTTCGTGGCAGGCGATCGCGCCCGAGTCACTGAGCCAACGCCGAGGCAACGGGCGGCTTTCCTTCAACTGGTACCGCATCACTGTTACGATTCCTGAAAGAGCGGGCAATTTCAATACCACTGGCTCCATTGCCAGCTTTGAAACGTCGCTCGACGACTACGCCGAGATCTGGGTGGATGGCGAGCTCACGCGCGCTCCCGGCCAGCAGGGTGGTTCCGTCGTCGCCGGATGGAATGCGCCTAACCGCCTGGTGATCGGGCGGAACGTGAAACCCGGACAGAAGATCCAGCTCGCGATTTTTGGTATCAACGGTCCCGTATCCAACCCGCCCACAAACTATATTTTCCTGCGCTACGCCCGCCTGAACTTTCGTCATGCCGAGCCTGGGCCAGTCTCGATCACCCCAGCCGAAGTGAACGTGCAGGTCACCCGGCTCGATTCGGAAATGGATGCCATCGTTCCACGGAA
Source organism: Candidatus Sulfopaludibacter sp. SbA3 (assembly GCA_945861255.1). GTDB lineage: Bacteria > Acidobacteriota > Terriglobia > Bryobacterales > Bryobacteraceae > Palsa-187. The sequence continues at coordinate 1,172 of CAMAUG010000064.1, read as the reverse complement.
CGCGAAAATCCATAAGCTCGCCGAAGGCTTCCAGTTCACCGAAGGCCCAGTGTGGGTGCGCGATGGGGGTTACCTGCTATTCAGCGATCCCAACGCCAACACGATCTACAAATTCGTCCCAGGCGCGAACGAGCAGGCGGGCGCCTTGAGCGTGTTCCGCAAACCGAGCGGTTACTCCGGCGCGGACATCGCCGAATATGGCCAGCCTGGCTCGAACGGCTTGACCTTAGATCCCCAAGGCCGCCTGACGATCAACGAACACGGCAACCATCGCGTCAGCCGGATCGAGAAGAACGGTACGGTGACCACGCTCGCGGACAGTTTCGAGGGCAAGCGGCTGAACAGTCCGAACGACCTGGTGTACCGCTCCGATGGCACGCTCTTCTTTACCGATCCGCCGTTCGGCCTGCCCAAGTTCTCCACCGATCCTCGCAAGGAGCTGCCCTTCGCCGGCGTGTTTTCTCTGCAAAAGGGCAAACTGCGAGTAGTCAGCAAGGATTTCTCAGGCCCCAACGGCATTGCGTTGTCACCCGACGAAGCGTTTCTCTACGTGGCGAATTGGGACGATCATGTCAAGGTGATCCGGCGCTACGAAGTCCAAGCTGACGGTACTCTGACCAATGGAATGCTCTTCTTCGACATGACGGCGGCCCCTGGCGAAGACGCGCTTGACGGATTGAAAGTAGACAAGCAGGGTAACCTCTACGTCTCAGGTCCGGGAGGCCTGTGGGTCATCTCCGCGGCGGCCAAACATTTGGGAACCATCATCGCCCCCAAGCACCCCCACAACTTCGCGTGGGGCGACGATGGCAAGACGCTGTACATGACGGCCCGCGGCGGCTTGTATCGCATGAAGCTGAACATAGAGGGAGTTCGTCCGTGACGGCCGTGGCGGCGCCATATCAAATCCGATGCGCGGAAATCTGGGGTGGGGCGGCAGTCAATGAAGACCAGATCACCACACCCGGCGTACGCGCGGCCATTCATTCCACCGCCAGCGGAGACGCGAAGGGCGGCGACCTTTACTACTTCAGCGTTTGCGCCTACGATACGCTGACCCGCATCGCGATCGCCGACGTGCGCGGACATGGCGAGGGCGTCAGTCACTTGAGCGAGTGGCTGTATGGGGCGCTCGAAGCCCGCATGAACGATTCCAACGGCGCTGAAGTGTT
>CAMAUG010000063.1 GCA_945861255.1 Candidatus Sulfopaludibacter sp. SbA3 | reverse complement strand
GAAAAGAGCAACCCGAACGCCTACACAGCCTACAAAAATGATGCGTACGGGTTTTGAGGAGGAGTGACGTGAAGAAAATTCTTGTCATCTCGGGCACAGTGACGGGACTGATGCTGTCGCTACTCGCAGAATCGCATGCGCAGGAGCAGGCGCGCTCGGTGCCCGCGAAGCAAGCGGCGAAGGAACTAAGGCCGACCAGGGACATCAAGGTCATTTCAAGCGCCGGTGCGCGCGCCATGGCGGATGCCTGTACCGCTTGGGCGGAACAGAACAAGCAGATCGTGGCGATGGCAATTCTGGATTGGGGCGGTAATCTCATTGAGTCCCACGCCATGGAAGGCGCGCCGATGAACGCGATCGACACCGCGCTGTTAAAGGCAAAGTCGGCCTTGCGCTGGAGGCGGGCCACCTCGGAGACCAACAAGATGGTCCGGAACGGCGCGAATTTGGCCCCGACCTTCATGAACGACTTCCCGCAACCGGGCGCGCTTCCCGTCGTGATCAATGGCCAAGTAATTGGTGCGATGGGCGTTTCCGGCGCCGATGGCGAGAAATGCGCCCAGGCGGCCATCGACGCGGTTTTCAACGGACAAGCGGCCACTTCGGCACGGTAAACCTTCGGGGCCGGCGTAACGGCACGTGCGGGGATGGCGAGGCTCCGGATGTTGGACGCGGTGTTCGTCCGCCGCGCCGATGAAAAGCAGTCCGCCGGTCGTGGTGGTCGTCCATGGACTCGCTCCTTGCTTGCCTGGCCCGGAGACCATTCTTGTTGACGGAATACCCGGCACGTCATACAATGAAACTTGATCCGATCGTTTCGATGCCGCGACACCCAGGCGCTGTTCCAAGACCAGACCGTGCTCAGGTTTCAGGCCATCGAACGCGTGGGCCGGCGCAAGCTGCTCTACCTTCACGCTGCGAGGCGCCTGGGGGAACTTCGCGTTCCGCCGGGTAACCGCCTTGAGGCGCTCAAGGGAGATCGAACTGGTCAACATAGTGTTCGGATCAATGATCAGTGGAGAATTTGCTTCGTCTGGTGTGACAGCGAGGCGCATGACGTTGAGATAGTGGACTATCACTGAGGGACTATGGCCAAGACAACAAAACTGCTCGATCCAATCCATCCGGGCGAGATTTTGATCGAAGACTTCATGAAACCGCTCGGCATCAGCATCAACCGGCTCTCCCGTGATCTGCATGTTCCGCCCAACCGGATTCACAGCATCGTTCACGGCGCCCGCGCCATTACCGCGGACACCGCACTACGCCTGGGAACCTACTTCGGCGTGACGCCGGAGACTTGGTTGAACCTGCAATCGGAGTACGATCTGCGCGTCGTCCGCAGGACCGCCGGCGGCGAGATCGCTAAGACGGTCCGCAAGCGCGAAGCCGCTTGATTGATGGCGTTCTGCTTCAAGAATCCTCAACTCCGCCGATCAATCCGATAACGCCAGACACAGTCCCTCCACATCCGGATGCCCGCCGAGCAGCATCGCCTCGACATTCCCTAATGCTGCGAAAGGAAATCCAGCGTTTGCCGAGCCGACTGCGTGCTCGTGCTGCCTCGCGGCGGTGAATACGGATCGATCCCGATCCTTGCTCCGTGCCGTTCAGCGCGATGTCCTACGATTTGGCGGCCGAGCGCCGGGTCACCCTACGCCTAGATCTTGCGCCGGCGGCGGATGGCCGCGAACGCGCCGATTCCGCCGAGCACCAGCGGCCACGTGGCCGGCTCTGGAACCACCAAGTCGTAGCCGAACCGGGTGATGTTTCCATCCGAGGGAAAGGTGCCTGTAGCGGAACCCAATAGATCTTGGACTGAGGCTATGGAACCACCGGGGGGGAACCCGAACGATTGGGCATCGAAGGCGCCGCTCACTCCCGTGAACCCGGTGACTTGAAAGTCCGCCAGGAGTCTTCCTTGCGTCGGGTTGTACAAGAACGGTGTGCTGAACAGAAAAACCAGGTCGAACGGGCACGGGGAGGGACCAGCACAACCGGCACTACTAAGCGTTACCGCGCCAGAATAGACAAGGGTATTGTCCGGACCAATATTGGTCGCGAAAGTGTCTGTGATCACAGTACCGCTAGTATTCGGGAAATAGGGAGTGGTGGACAGATACAAGTCCAGCGAGGTGAAGGTGGCGGAGACAGCTCCAGTCCCGGGGGCTGCCCGCCATGCCAGTTGATCGATCAGCATCGAGCCAGGAACCGAAGAGAACTGTCCTGATCCGAAAATCTCCTGGTAGCGAATATCCACATCCGCGATGCCACTGATATCTCCGGCGCCGTTGCCGGCGGTACTCGTTTGCGCATTCGGCACGACCAAATACAAAGTGCTCCCGAAGGCCGGAGTGAATAGGAGCACTGCCGCAATCAATAGTCTAAGTTTAGACATGGCTGATAGCATTTCAGTGCAAGCGGGCAAATACAAGCGAAATAAGGAATTGCGGCCGCTGTGGGGGCGATTAGCGGGCGGTCCAGCATGCGGCGCGAAAGGGGTCAGGTCCGAGCCAGCGGGCCGCTCATCGGCACAAATGGAATGGGCGCAATTTCTCCAAATAGCCTCTGGAATTTCCGATGGCAGTCCCGTTTGCGATGGGGCTCTTCGCGCCGGGTCGGCGGCGTGAGACTACCGCTTGCCGGGCCCTGACCGCGGGTCAGCGCGGCAGCTTCAAGAACTCACTGGGCGTGAGCGCGCGCTTCGTCATGCGCGCCTGGCGGATGGCGCCTTTGAAGTAATCCACGCGGTTGATTCACACTCCCACCGACGAATGTCCCGAGCCTTGCGGCGCCAGACGGACTTCCGCCGAGCCCTCCAACACTCCGTCCACGTAGTTGCGAAATTCGCGGCCATCGTAAACCATGGCCACGTGATGCCACTCGCCCAGCGTGTGCAGCTTGCTGCGATCGAGCAAGGCCTGGCTGTTGCTCCCGGAGAACGCAAAACTGTCGAGGGCCCACCGCTCCCCGATCACTCGGATCTCCATCAGCATCCGGGTCATGGTATCGGCGCCAGTATTCGGGTCGCGTTCTTGTAAGTGGAAGAAGCGCTGTTCCGGCTTGCCGCCGCGATCGGGGCGGAACAGAATCTCAAGCGTGAACGTTGATGCACCAGCCAACGGGTGAGCGTCCACGAAGAGGGCATCGTCCACGCCGTTGAACTCGACCGCCTTGCCCAGTGGAGAGTCGATCACCGCCGGATGGCCCAGCACCGTGGTGGCCTGCCCGCCGATGCGGTCGTTGCGGTCGAACGTCCAGACTTCGGCCTCGTCCGCTCCGGTGAGTGCGGTCGCCGCGCACAGCGCCATACACGCGGCCAACGCTCTGATCCGGGTAATCATGGCAATTTGAAGGTCAGGAGCGTTGTACCAGTAGCGACGGCGATGTATTGCTTGCCGTCCTTGCCCATGTATGTAATCGGATTGCCCTGGATGAGATCATCCGTTTTCACCTTCCACAGTTCCTTGCCCGTTTTGGTTTCATAGGCGCGGAACATTCGGTCGGTGGCCGCGCCGATGAAAAGCAGTCCGCCGGCGGTGGTGGTTGGTCCGCCCCTTTGCGAATTGGGAGCGCCAGTATTCATGCCCGCAGGCAGGCCTTCGACGGTGCCGAACGGGATCTGCCAGGCGATGTCGCCGGTATTGACATTAATCGCCGTCAGCCTGGACCATGGCGGCTGCCAACAGGGCCAACCATCGACCGCCACCGGGGGACCCGCCGGGAAAATATGCTGAATGGGCGACTCCGGAGGACCCGTGAAACGGCCCCTCCGGTAAGAGGGTAGCGTGCTTTGATCCACGCCTCCACGCTGAATAATTCCCATCCGGCCACTGTCCGTCGTGTTGATGATGTAGTAGCCCAGAGTCGGATCAAACGTTCCGCCGGTGAACTCCGCACCCCCGGCGGTATTCGGAAACATGAGCGCGCCTTTTTCGGAGAGAGGCGTAAAGGGGCCGAGATTCCGTCCGCCTTCTTCTTTTTCGAGCAACTCGCGGCAGGCGGCTTCATGCTGCGGGGTCACCTTCGCTATGTCATCCGGATACTTGAAGCTGATCCGCCCAAAAGGTGGAGGCTTCACGGGAAACGGCTGCGTCGGCGAGTACCATTCGCCCGGGAAATCCCCTTTGGGTACCGGCCGCTCTTCAATATCGTAGACCGGCTTGCCGGTTACCCGGTCAAAAATAAAGAGCACGGGATACTTCGTCATCACTCCAACCGCCGGGATGGTCCTGCCGTTCTTGACCACGTCAAACAGGATCGGCGGTATCGGCATGTCGTAATCCCAGATGTCGTGATGGATGGCTTGGAAATACCACTTCAGCTTCCCCGTCATGGCATCCACGGCCACGATGGAGTTGGCAAATAGATTGGGCCCCGGCCGGTCCGTGCCATAGTAGTCGTTCTGAGCGGACCCCAGCGGCATATACAGAATCCCGCGCTTCTCGTCCACCGTCATGAAACCCCACACGTTGGCCCCGGACACGTTCTTCCAGGAGTCCCCCGGCCAGGTGTCATTGCCCACTTCGCCCGGATGCGGTATGGTGTGGAACGTCCAGACCAGCTTGCCGTTGCGCAGGTCCCAGGCGCGCACGTCGCCCGCGGGTCCCTTCGATCCGGTTTCGTCCGCGTTGTGGACGCCGGTAAACACCAGGTTCTTGTAAATCGAGACACCCGATGAAATGCCGTAGTGCATGTTGTTAAACCCTCGCATGACGTCGGGGGTCTTCAGGTTGACGATGCCTTCGTTGGCGAATCCAGGATTGGGTTTCCCCGTCTTCGAATTCAGGGAGATGAGTTCGCCTTCCTCGGTGCCGAACACGATTTGCGGAGACGTCTGCTTGTCGCCGGCCCAATAGGCCAGACCGCGCATCGAACCCAGAGGTCCGGAATGTTGACGATGCTCGGGCGAATCATAGTCGCCCCGAGCCGTGTACTCCCACAGAACTTTGCCCGACTCCGGTTCCAGCGCGACCACGCGGTAGTGAGGGAATGACAGGAACATCACGCCGTTCACCATCAGGGGTGTCGACTGGCTGGCCCGGAACGGCTGGCCTTCCTTTTTCATCGAGTACTGCCATGCGGGAACCAGCTTCGATACATTACTGGTACTGATCTGCTTCAGCGGAGAAAAGCGCTGATTGCCTCCGTCGCGCCCCCACGCGGGCCAATCATTTTGTGCGTGTAGCGCGGGTAGCGCCATGCCAGCCATCATCAACAGACATTGAACTCGTCGCATTGGTTCCTCTTTCACAATAAAGAATTACCGGCGCCGGCGAACACCACGGGCCTCGCAACCCTCCACCACGAAAATTATAACGCTTTAACGCGCGACGGGCTTCGCGATTGGTCAAGCTGAACCTGCCCTCATCCCCACGCAGTAGTGCCGGCAAGGTGCACCGGCCGTCACTCGAACGCAATCCGCTTTCTGTTCGGCTACACTAAACTGAATCCAGCACATGCCACTTACCGTGGGCGACAAACTCGGGCCGTATGAAATCCTCTCCCCTCTGGGTAAGGGCGGTATGGGAGAGGTGTACAAGGCTCACGATTCGCGTTTGAACCGCGACGTCGCCATCAAAGTTTCCAAGGCCGAGTTCAGCGAACGCTTCGAGCGTGAAGCCCGCGCGGTGGCCGCACTGAACCATCCCAACATCTGCACACTCCACGACGTTGGTCCCAACTACCTTGTCATGGAACTCATCGATGGCACGCCGCTCAAAGGGCCTCTGCCGCTCGATCAGGCACTGAAGTATGCGGTGCAGATCTGCGATGCGCTGGCCGCCGCGCACAAGAAAGGCATCACGCATCGCGACCTGAAGCCCGCCAACATTCTGGTGACGAAGGCCGGAGTGAAGCTGCTCGACTTCGGTCTGGCGAAGTTCGCGCATGCGGCAGCGACAGCGCCCAGAACGCAGGATGACGCCACACTCACCATGGCGCTGACGGGCAGGAATGAGATCGTCGGCACGCTGTACTACATGTCACCGGAGCAGTTGCAGTCGCAGGCCAACGGCCAGGAAATCGACGGCCGCAGCGACATCTTCTCGTTTGGTCTGGTGCTGTATGAGATGCTCACGGGCAAGCGAGCGTTTGAGGGATCGTCTCCGGCCAGCGTGATTGAGGCCATCATGGAACGCCCTGCACCTTCGATTGCCGCTATCGCTCCGTCTCCGCTGGACTGGGTGTTGAAGACCTGCCTTGCGAAGGACCCTGACGAACGTTGGCAATCCGCACGAGATCTGAAGTTGGAGCTGGAGCGGATCGCAAGCTCGTCCGGCGAGGCGAGCACAAGCACCGCTCCCTCACGGTCGCGGCTCGGTAGGTTAGGCTGGATCGCGGCGGGCGCTTTCGCCCTCGCGTTCATCGTCGCCGGTGTCCTGCTTTACAGCGCCACGCGGCCCGCGCCGCCGCGCCCACTGATGCACCTGAACGTCGAGATCGCGCCCGATACGCCGCTGGCAAGAGTCGCCGTCACCAGCCTCGGTGGAAACATGCTGGCTCTTTCCCCCGACGGCGCGCGCCTGGCACTCACGCTGCGCGGCGCGGACGGTAAGGTGCGCCTCCACACCAGCCTGCTGAATCAAAGTCAGGTTACGCCGCTGGCGGGTACCGAGAACGCCTATGCCCCGTTCTTTTCTCCGGCGGGCGATTGGATCGCGTTCTTCGCCGAGGGCAAGCTCAAGAAGATTGCGGTGGAAGGCGGCGCCGCGGTCACGCTGTGCGACGCGCCCAGGGGCTCTGGTGCAAGCTGGGGCGACGATGGCAACATCATCGCGGCGCTGAATAACACCGGCGTCCTCTCGCGGGTCCCTTCCGGCGGCGGGACGCCCGTACCGGTGACGAAGTTGAACTCCGGCGAAGTGACCCACCGTTGGCCGCAGGTTCTGCCGGGGAGCCAGGCGGTCCTGTTTACCGCGGCCGCCCAGCTAGGCTTAAGCTACGACGACGCGAACATCGAGGTGATCTCGCTCAAGACCGGCGAGCGGAAGACGATTCAGCGCGGGGGCTTTTCCGCCCGCTATCTCGCCGATGCAACCGGCTCGAACGGGACCGGACATCTGATTTACCTGCACGAGACCACTCTTTTCGCCGTGCCCTTCGACCCCGGCCGCCTGGCCGCCACTGGCACGCCGACGCCCATTCTGGAGGATGTCAGCAGCACAGGGGCAGCGGGCGGGGATTTTGCGTTCGCCGGGGCGCCCTCCGGGCCGGGAACTTTCGTCTACCTTTCCAGGAAGGGATCACTGGCGGGGTGGCCGATTTCCTGGGTGGATAGCTCAGGCAAGACACAGCCGCTGCACGCGCCGCCGGGCCAATACTTCGCGCCGCGCTTCTCGCCCGACGGCAAGCGGCTGGCGTTTTCGATGAACAACGGCAAGGGCGCAGACATCTGGGTGAAGGATTTGGACCGGGACACTCCGTCGCGGCTGAGTTTCCTGCCGGGCGTGAATAACCGGCCGGTGTGGACTCCCGACGGGAAGAATATCGTGTTTCAATCCACCAACCCGGCTGCCCCCGGGTTGTACGGGATCCGCTCGGACGGCTCGGGCGAGGCGAAGCGTCTGACCGAGGGCAAGCCTCTACTAGAGAATCCATTTTCGTTTTCGCTGGACGGGAAGCGCTTGGCTTTTCACCAGGCCGGGAACGGCGGCAGCCCGGACATTTTCACAATGCCTGTCGAAGTCGATCCCGGGCGGGGCGCTCTCCGACTCGGGAAAGCGGAGCTGTTCCTGGGAACGCCTTTCACCGAAGTCAACCCGGCGTTTTCGCCTGACGGGCGCTGGCTGGCGTATGCCTCGACCGAGTCGGGGACCCGTGAAGTGTACGTGCGGCCGTTCCCGGGGCCGGGAGGACGATGGCAGGTTTCGACGGGCGGAGGCAGCTTACCCCTATGGTCCCGCGACGGGCGTGAACTGCTTTTTGAGACCCTGGACCAGCACGTGATGGCCGTCAGCTACACGTCCAGCCACACGGCCGGGGGCGACACGTTCGCGGCGGGAAAGCCTCGGGTGTGGACGGAGACTCGCCTGCGGAGCAGTGGCATTCAATCCAACTACGATCTTGCGCCGGACGGCAAGCGCCTCGCGGCGTTCGTCGCGGACGATGCGAACGGCGAGAAGCTGCCCACGCACCTGACGTTTCTGCTGAACTTCTCCGACGAGCTGCGGCGGCGAGTGCCGGTGGGCAAGTGAGTAGCTGAACTTGCCCGTGGCCAACTTTCCAGAATCCGGCTTATGGAGCGCGCTGTCCTCAAGTCGCACGGATAACTCTGGATACACCGTCAACCGGCGTCACGCCCAAAATGCACTGCGTTGGGCAATGGCGCCACCTCGTGCCCAGAACCGAGGCCTGGGTTGGCCTGGGTTAGGGGGGCTTGTACCGTACGCCGCGCGGCTGTATGATTCACCCATGCAACTATTCATCTTTTTGCTTCTCGCGTCCGTGCCGCTGTTGGCTCAGCAACCGGGCGGCGGCGGCGCGGCTTCGCCAGCGGCCGCGAAGAACCTGAAACTCCTCGCGCCGAACGCCGACATCCCCTTCGTCATGCGGAACTTCAATGAGGCGCTGGGAGTGCAATGCACCTACTGCCATGTGGCCGGCGATTTCGCGGCCGACACCAACCCCAAGAAGGACGTGGCGCGCAAGATGATCGCAATGGTGCGCCTGATCGATACCAGCTTCCCGAGCAGCGTTGGAGCTTTTCCCGAGGGATATCACGAAGTGGATTGCAGCACGTGCCATCGGGGAAGCGTAAAGCCGGAGACCCAGGCGCCCAGGAAATTTTACAACCGGGGCAACTCGTTGGGCGTCCCCCCTCCACCTCAGAATCCCGGGGTCAGCTTAAAGCTGCTGCCCGTGGATACGCGGGTGCACGGAGCGGATTCGCTGATGGGCGAGTTTCGCGACGCGCTCAACGTGGACTGCAACTACTGTCACGGCGGCGGCAGGACCCAGGAAATGGACATCAACCCGCGCAAGGACATCGCGCGCAAAATGATCCTGCTGGTGCGGCAGATCAATTCGAATTTTCCCGGCACGGGCGTCTACCCGGTAGGGAATCAAGCGGTAACCTGCTACACATGCCACCGCGGTGACACGCATCCGGCGAGCGTGAGCAACCGCCGCTACGACCTGCCCGCGCCAAAGCCGTAGGCGGGGCCCGCCGGCCGCGTAGGACAGGCCCATGGCCTGTCAATCGGATCAGGTCAATCGGATCAGAATGACAGGCCACGGGCCTGTCCTACGAATCGTCAAGGAGATCGAGAATGAGCAAAATATCATTGAGAGTGAATGGCGCGACGCACGCGCTGGACGTCGATACCGCGACTCCGCTGCTCTATATCCTGCGCAACGATATCGGCTTGCAGGGTCCACGCTTTGGCTGCGGACTTGGCCAGTGCGGGGCATGCACGGTGATCATCAACGGCGCGGCGATCCGGTCGTGCATCACGCCCGTTTCCACCGTGAAGGGAGAGATCACCACGCTCGAAGGACTCGCGAAAGGGGGCACGCTCCACCCACTCCAGCAGGCCTGGATTGACGAGCAAGTCCCGCAGTGCGGCTTCTGTCAGAACGGGCAAATCATGACCGCCAAGGTTCTTTTGGATAAGAATCCGAATCCCACCGATGCGCAGATCCGCGAAGGGATGGCCCGCACCCTGTGCCGCTGCATGACGTATTACCGGATTCAGGCCGCCATCAAGCGCGCGGCAAAAACAAAAACGGCAGCCTCACAGGCATCGGAGCAGGAGGTGGTCGCATGACAGCCCTCGCAAACATTCCGAAACAGGTCGCGGAAGCGCTGGATCAGTTGGACGTGACCACATCCCGCCGGAGCTTCCTCAAAAGCGCGGGCCTGCTGGTGGTGGGTTTCAGCGCCACCGGCGCCGCGAATGCCCAGGCCGCGGGTCCATACACGGATCCCAACTATCGGCAGCTCGATTCGTGGATCGTCATTCATCAGGACAACACCGCCACCTTTTACGTCGGGAAGACCGATTGCGGCCAAGGTACCGGGACCGCTTTCCGGCAGATGATGTCCGATGAGTTGGACATCGCCTACGACAAGACCAACCTCATCATGGGCAGCACGGACGTTACCGTCGATCAGGGCGGATCGGGCGGTTCCGATGCGATTCAAACCGATGGTTGGCCCATGCGGCGCGTCGCCGCCGAGGCCCGGCGAGTTCTGCTGGAGTTAGCGGCCCAGCGATTTGGTACACCTGCCGGCCAGTTGGCCGTGAGTCAGGGCGTCATCACCGTGAAAGCGGATCCGTCAAAGACGGTCACCTACGGCGAACTCATCGGCGGGAAGCGATTCAATGTCACGTTGACCGGTAACAACATCAACGCCACCACCGGCGTGGCAAAGCTGAAAACGGTCCAGGAACTAAAGATCGTAGGCCAGTCGCCCCAGCGCTATGACATTCCCGCCAAAGTGGACGGCTCATTGAAATGGGCCGTGGACGTGAAGCTCCCCGGCATGGTTCATGCACGCAACGTGAAGCCGCCGGTCGCGGGCGCGCAGTTGACCGGCATCGATGAGTCTTCCGTTCGAGGCATGCCTGGATTCATCAAGGTGGTGAGCAAGGGCAATTACGTCGCGGTTGTCTGTGAGCGGGAAGAGCAGGCGATCGCCGCGTCCAGACAGCTTAAGGCCAACTGGCGCAAGCCGGCGGCAGCGCCCTTCCCGTCATCGGAAGACCTGTTCAAATACATGCGCAGCGCGACGCCCACGTCCAGCACCGCGCCAAACGTCGTGGGGAATCCCGACGCGGCGCTGGCAGGCGCGGCGAAGGTGGTTGAAGCCGAATACGACGTCCCGTTCCAGGGGCACACGGCCATCGCCCCGGCCCATGCCACCGCCGATCCGTCCAACGGGCAACTGACGATCTATTCCAATGACATGAAATCGTACGGCATGCGGAACGGCGTTGCCGAGTTTCTCAAGATTCCGCGGGAACAGGTGCGCGTGGTCTGGATGGAGGGGCCCCAAGGGTACGGCCGCACGGCTGCCGATGACGCGGGGTTTGAAGCGGCATTTCTGGCCAAAGAAATCGGGAGGCCGGTTCGGGTGCAGTGGTCCAGGCATGAGGAGACCGCCTGGGATACCAAAGGCCCGGCGTTCACCTTCAAGATTCGCGGAGGGCTGGATGGCCAGGGCAAACTCATCGCACTCGACTACAACGCGCAAGCCGCCGACTACAATCACGTCGGCTACAACGAAGCGGACAGCGTGCTGATCGCGCAGCTCTTCGGAACCAGGCGCACGCCGGCCCGCGGCAGTGCAGGCGCGCCCGATGAACTGTACGAGATTCCGAACCGGCGCCTGGCCAGCCAGGTGGTGAGTCTGCCGCTTATTTGGGAGACTCCTCTGCGCACCGGAAATTTGCGTGACCCCAACGGTCCGCAGGTCGCCTTCGCCTCCGAATCGTTTATGGATGAGATGGCCGCCGCCGCGAAAGCCGATCCGGTCGAATTCCGCTTGAAGCTCCTGGCCGCCGGCACGATGGATGACGCCGGGTTCAGGCGGGCGCGCTCCATCGCCGTGATCAAGGCGGCGGCGCAAGCCTATGGCTGGGACACCCGGTCCTCACCGAAACCCGTGGCTACGGGGAACATTCTTACAGGACGCGGTATCGCCCACTCCTTCCGCAGCCAGACGGTTGTCGCGGAGATCGCCGAGGTCGAGGTCAATCGCACGACGGGCCACGTTTGGGTCAAGCGCCTGGTGTGCGCGCACGATTGCGGGCTGGTCATCAACCCCGAGGGGGTGCGCCGCACCATTGAAGGAGCCATGCTCCACTCGCTGAGCCGCGCGCTGCATGAGGAAGTGATGTTCGATACCGAAAAGGTCACCAGCATCGATTGGAACTCTCATCCCAGCCTCACGCACGCCGACGCCCCGGCGACGATCGACATCGTGCTGGTAAACGGAGATCCCCATCCGAACCGGCCCGATCTTCCTCACTATGGAGCCGGCGAAGCGGCCTGCAAACCCACGCTCGCGGCGGTCGGCAACGCCATCTACGATGCCACCGGCGTTCGCCTCCGCCGGGTTCCATTCAGAGACAAGCGCGTGCTAGCGGCACTCCAGACCGCACGCGTCTAACTCCAGGTCGCCGGATGATCCAAGCCCCGGTCGCGTCCCGCCCGCTACGGCTTGCTTATTTCGCCAGCACCGGAATGGTGGTCACGTTTCCCGTTGGAGTCGCCCGCAGGCCGATGACGCTGATGCGGCCGCCCGGGGGAGTTTGGAACTCGACGGTGCCGCGCTTCGCCACCGTGGCGGGATACGCTCCAGGCAACATGAATGAGATGTGGCCATTTACGGGAAGAATGATGGACGCCGGACCCGTCAGCGAAACGCCGGCATCGTCTCGGACGATCACGGGGATGGTGGCGGCCGCGGTTCCACTCACTTCGGCCAGCGCCAGGCCCGTCGCCAGTCCGTTGGTGTTGTCGAACGCCAGCACGTAGGACGCGGGAGTACGCGACTCCAGGGGCACGGAAGCTTCCTGCCCGAAGGGAAGCCATTTGAAGATTTCAAATCCGCTGATATTGCCCGTGGTGGTCAATCTCGCCGAACCCACCACCACCGGCTGCGTGGGTTGGCCAACCGTCTCGATCAATAGTGAACCACGCGCGGGAATCATCTTTGTGATGCTGGTGCCGGTGAAAACCTCGCCGGTCTGCGGTAGAGAGAGCGGTACGCTCAATCCCGAGCCGTTTTGCGCAAAAAAACTGAGCGTTGCCGAGGCTGCGGTCGCGCCGATGTTCACCAGAGTGTACCCGGCGGTCCACTCGCCGTTGAATAATGCGTGCGTAATCGAGCCGCCGTTTGTACCCACATTCGCCAAGACCGGAAGGGTGGTCACGGAAGGTCCATTCGCCCGCAGGCCCAGAATGCTGATCCACCCGCCCGGTGGCGTTTGGAATTCAATGGTGCCCCGCAGGCCAACAGTGATCGGGTAGACGTCTTTCAGCATGAACGATGTGTGTCCCATGGCCAGGAGGGCAAGATTGAACGAGCCGATCTGTATGCCCGAACTATTGCGAACGATCACCGGAATGTCCGCGTTCTGATTTACCAGGTTTGCAATGGCCAACCCGGTGGCCAGAACGCCGGTGTTATCGAAGGCCAGCAAATACGAGGCGGCGTTACGACTCTCCATGGGAACCACGGCGTCCCAGCCGTACAGGGGATTGCTGAATATGGCGAAGCCGCTGATGTTACCGCCGGTAAGCAATTGTGACCACCCCACCGAAGTCGCCTGTGCATCGGGGCCCGTGCTCTCAATCACCAAAGACGCTCCGGCGCTAACCACTCGATCGAAGCTCGCAGCCACTAACGGACCCAAGGTGGGTGGCGCTTGCGGGAAGGTCAGCGGCAATGGAAGCGAACTGCCGTTGTCACCAAAGAAGCTGATTCGCGCGTTCGCGGAGGCAACTCCAAGGTTGATGAAATCGAACGTGGTCTTCCAGGTTCCCGCCGACGCGATGTGATCCATGGACCCCGCGAAGTTCAGGCCTGCGGTAGAGGCGGCCTGCTGCTCCACGGTGAACGTTTGGCCCGCGATGGTGAACGTACCGGAAAGCGCGGCTCCCGCGTTCGCCGCGGCTTGAAATGTGACCGTGGCACTTCCACTGCCCGACGACGCGTTGGTAACTTGTACCCATCCTGGAAGACCCGAGACGGTCCACTGGCAATCCGGGGTGGTGGTGATATCGACACTGCCGCTTCCGCCTTGTCCGGCAAACGCCCATCCGCCCACGCTAGCGGCATAGTGACACACCGCCGGCCAAAGATTTTTGCCCCACGCGATCCTCGTCTTGTTTCCACTGAATAATGCGATATCGATACGGTCGTCTCCATCGAAGTCCGCGGTCCGGGGCCGGGCTCCCGAAGTCCCCGTCGGCAAGGTCTCGGTCCGCTCTTCGAAGTGTCCTCCCACATTCTGGTAGAGGCGGACGCCAAAGTGGTTTTGTTCCGCGACTAAATCCAGCCATCCATCCTGGTTAAGGTCGAGAGCGAATGTCTTGTCGAAAAAGCCGTCCGTACGAATGATGTTGAGAGCCGTGTCAGGCTGATCGTGAAAGGTCCCATCGCGATTATTGATCAACAGTTGCATCGTGCTTGTGAGGCCGTTGTTGGCATTCTCCTGTATGCTCACAATCAGGTCGGGCCAACCGTCCCGGTTCACATCCCCCTCGGCGAAGCCAAGAGTGGCCCAGCCGGGGCCACCTCGCTTAGGAGGCATGGC
>CAMAUG010000062.1 GCA_945861255.1 Candidatus Sulfopaludibacter sp. SbA3 | reverse complement strand
TCCCGTCTCAAACAATCCGGCATGTTCTGGACCGTCCGTGGCGCCAACGCCATCATCGCCCTGCGATGTTGTCATCTCAACGGTCGCTTCGAGGATTACTGGGAGTCCCGGCGTGCGGCCTGATTCCACTTCTATGTCGCCCACCCGCCGCTTGCTGCGCTTGCTGCGAGCTGGGCAGCGTGGTGTTGTCCAGATAGGCATCTACTGCCCTCATCGGTGGACTAGGTCCAGGACTTTACGCGTGGTAGGGAGATAACACTTAGTACCACCGGAACCAAATGACCAGCGATGCCACCACCGCGGCGCCTCCTGCGACGATCAGCGGGGCCCCGGATTTGGCCTGCTTCATCCGCATGCGAGGATCAGTGAACGACTCGCTAACTCATCGCGGCTGCGCGCAGGTGTCCATCGGGGGTCTCGACCGCGGGCACTTCACGGGCTCGCCGGGAGCGGCGCTGCCGGGCACCACCCATTCACCGACACGCTCCGCGCCCGCCACAAACGAACCCGCGGCCTGCACGCAATACCGGACCTCGGCCAATACCTGATTGCCGCAAGCCGTCAGTCGGACGGTTTCGCCCAGTTCCAGCGGTTCGCCCAACACCAGCTGGAACCCGTTTCCGGAGACATTGGCGATGCGGCCCTCCCACGTCTTCACTTGGCCGCGAATCGTTTCTATGGTCGCCGCGGTGTCGGCGTTAAACCTGGGTTCAATCCTGGATTCCACGCCGGACTTATCGGTCGTGACGGCTGGATCTTGAGGACCCATGGGCCGCTGAGGTCCGGAGTGGATAGTTCGGCCACAAAGGATGGGTAAGTCTGTTGCCAGGACGGAGACAGTCGAATTGCCTTTTCGGCTTCCATACCTCAGGAGCAACCCATGCCGTTCTTAATCTGTACGGCTATGTTCAATAATTGCTGCGCTTCCGCCACGGTGATCGACTTTCCGCTCTGAGCGGTCACCTCGTTGATGAACGCGGTAATCATGCTGCACGCGGTTGCGAGATTGTTCTTGCGCGCTGCCTCCAGTGCCGCCAGCGCGGCCTGAAGCTTTGCGTCCAACGCGTTCGAGATGCCTTGTGCCAGATTGTAGGAGCTTACCGTTTCGGTCAGATCCCGCAACAGGGTTGT
The DNA here is from genome assembly GCA_945861255.1 of Candidatus Sulfopaludibacter sp. SbA3. Lineage (GTDB taxonomy): Bacteria > Acidobacteriota > Terriglobia > Bryobacterales > Bryobacteraceae > Palsa-187. The sequence continues at coordinate 13,138 of CAMAUG010000062.1, read as the reverse complement.
GACGGGGAGGGGGGGAAGCGTAATATTGGCGCCATACACGTCGCGATTGTCGACCGGTCCGGAGTCCCAGACAATGTTGAGCGTTCCATCCGGGAGCCGCGAAATATCACTCAAGGTTTCATCCCACGGCGTATCGGTGATTCGCCACAGACGCTGGCTTGCGAGCTGAAACATGTACAATTCCAGTTCGCCGGTGTTGTTGCCCGCTCCAACAGGGAGACTGGAGAAGAGGATGACGTTTCCGCTTATGGTCGGATAATATTGGGGGCCGGGCAGGGCCAGCCGAAATTGTACAGCTCCGTTGACCGAACTGATATAAATATCCCTCTCCCCAAAGCTTTCCGCGCCGGAGTACACGACCCACTGCCCATCTACATGGGGCGAAGATTCCGGATTCCAAAAACCGTTCGATGCGAGTTGGCTGGTGCTCCACAACCCCGCGGGGCTGCGAGTCGCCAGCATGATGTTGCAAAAGCCTGGGGTCCAAGGATCACACTGTGACCACACAACGTACTTCCCGTCGGCTGAAACACTGGGCGCTTGTCCTAGGGCGCCACTAGGTCGGCTCAGGGTCCCCAATCTAGTTGTGACGGGTGTGCTAAAGGCGTAATCAGTGACCAGCACTTCCCCCACATCGCCGGCATAGTTTCCCCCTCCGGGGCTGAGGGTGTAATCAGCGAAAGCCACGGTGTTTCCACCTATGGAAGGGGAAAATCGACGGCTGTAGCTCTGCTGGTCTACCTCGGCCCTCGTCCCGGCGGATGTGTCATAGATAACAACTGGCTGCCGCCCGTATGGTTCACCGCTCCAAAATACGATTTTCGTGCCGGAGATGTCAGGCGCCAAGAAGATCCCTGGAGGATTCGGAACTGGAGTGGTTGCTCCGGTGAAGAACGAAATAGTAATCGATCTCAGAGAAGCCGTTCTGATACACGGCAAGATTCCCGCTGATGTGAGGATTGTACTGATCTCCGGGAGCGGGATTGTTGAGGAGAATCAATAATTGCGCAAGGTCTGGACAATTCGCCGGGCATTGGATGGGGGTGATATCGATCGCAAGAGCCGGAACTGCGGCACACGCGGTGAACAGGAGCAGGCACTTCCACGACTTGGCACCGTACATGATTTGGAAAATCCTCCAGGGTGGATACTCTATCTTCTAGGCAGTGTATTTGTCAAGGAACCCGTGATGCCGCAGGTACCAGAAGATACAGTACGCTGACGCCTGGGCTGATCCGTCAGAAGGAACCAAATGGGGAGAAGGGCGGACTCGTTTTCATAGCCTACGCAGCCTGCTCGCGCGGCTCGGGCCGCATCGACGTGCTGGTAATCGACGACTGGGCTATGGCTCCGCTGTCCGAAACCGAGCGCCGCGACTTCTGGGAAATCTGCGAAGACCGTTATCAGACTCGCTCCACGATCCTGACCTCGCAACTCCCTGTGGCGCGCTGGCACGAACAGATCGGCGATCCCACCGCCGCCGACGGCATCCTCGACCGGCTGGTTCACAACGCCCACCGTATCGAGATGCGCGGCGATTCCATGCGCAAGAAACGGGGAACTCAGCCGTCGAGCTAACGCTCGCCGCGGCCGCGTTGCGGCACTATCGGAACAAGCCGCGCATCGGTTTTTCGGACTGCTTGGTGTTGGAGATCGCCGGGAAGGCCGGGCATCTGCCGCTTGGGACTTTCGATCACAGGTTGAGTTCGCTGAACGATGCGCGGAAGTTGTGATCCGCGTGTTCGCCCGCCCCGCGCCTGCGAAAATCGGCGGCGTTCGCCACGGAGGGCTCCTCTTCAGCGCACGCTACCCGCCTGTCTCGCTGGTCAATTTGCTGGCCAACGGCAGTTCCTGGCCGGCGTACTTGTTGCCGGCTTTCTTTCGATACGGCACGGCCACGCGGGAGGAAAGCTGCTCAAACGTCATGGAGCAAATGCGCATGCCCGGATACAGCGCCACTGGCATGCGGCCAAGATTACTGAGCTCGAGCGTGGCTTTTCCAGACCACCCAGGATCGAACAGGCCCGCAGTGCCGTGCACGATGATGCCGATGCGGCCCAGGCTGCTCCTGCCTTCCAAACGTCCCAGCACGTCGTCGTCGAGCTCAATCACTTCTTCCGTGATCGCAAGCGCGAACTCGTGCGGTTGAAGGATGAAGGCCTCGCCCGATGGCACCGAGATGGGGCGCATCAGGTCCTGAATGGCCGTCCGGTCGCGCAAATCGATGAAGGCGTGGCGGCTGTGCTCGAAAATGCTGAAGTCGCTGCCCAGGCGGAAATCGACCGAGCAGCTTCCGAACTGCTCCGGCGGCAGCGCCGGGGAAATCTTGATCTTGCCATGAGCCAGGTACTTTTTGATGTCGACGTCCGAGAGGACCATGAGCCGTTTCCTTGCGCCGCGCTTGTCTTGTGACGGTGCGGCACGTTCTCTTCTTGCGGGGGATTAGGTCTACTTTAGCAGCTAGAGAATGTTCACTGCGCGTGCTCCCAACAACGCAATGGTCGCCAGCGAGATCAACGCCTGCACCATCATCAGCACCTTGGCCCAGCGTGAGAGCGCCGCGACGTCGGTGGGAGAAAATGCCGCACTCACGGTGAACGCCAGGAAGAGGTAGTCGATGAAATTCGGGCGCCACTGTCAGATGGCTGGCCGTTACCGTACCAACTTCAGCGCCCGCCGGAACAACGAATCGAAATCGTTTGGTTCGCTCTCCGAACGCGCCTTGACCACCGCCGCCTCGGCCGCCGCTCGCGAGGCGCCGAAGTTCATCAGCGCGGAAAGCACGTCCTCCTCGTCCTCGGAAAACGCTCCCCTGCCCGCGCCGCCGGCACCCGCCCGAGCGGCCGATTCCGCGGGACCCATTTTGTCGCGCAGCTCCAGCACCATGCGTTCCGCCGTTTTCTTGCCCACGCCGGGAATACGCACCAGCTGTTCCACCGATCCAGAGCGGATCGCGGCTACCAGGTCCTCCGTCGTCAAACCGCTGAGCGCCGTGATCGCCAGCTTCGGCCCAATGCCGCTCACGGAAATCAGTTTTTCAAAGAGCGCCTTGTCTTCCTTGGTCAGGAAGCCGTACAGTGCCAGGATGTCCTCGCGCACATGTTGATACGCGTGCAGCCGAACCGCTTCTCCTTGTTCCGGCAGCGACGAGTACACCGAAACCGGAATGGCCAGCTCATAACCGACTCCGTGCACATCGACGATCACGCTGTTCGGGCGCTTCTCAAGAAGAGTTCCGCGGATATAAGCGATCATTAAGCAAAAGGATACAGGAGTCCGCGGGTAGAAGTCAGGATTTTCATGCGCCGGCGCTTTTTCGTGGAACAGGTTCGCAACGGCCAGGCCGAAATCTCGGGCGAGGACGCCCAACACCTCACGCGCGTGTTGCGCGTCGAAGCCGGTCAGCACTATGAGATCTCCGACAACCACGAAGTCTACCTTGCCGAGATCGAAACCGCCCGCAAAGAAAGGGTTGTGTTTCGCACGGTGGCCAAGCTTGAGACGGTGGAGCCGCCGGTGCGGATGATCCTGTGCGCGTCGCTGATCAAGTTCGACCACTTCGAATGGATGATCGAAAAGGCCACTGAAATGGGCGCGGAGCGCGTGATTCCCGTGATCGCCATTCGGACGGAAAAAGGCCTGGAGAAGGCCGCCGGGAAACGCGTCGAGCGGTGGCGCCGCCTCGGCGTCGAAGCCAGCCAGCAGAGCCGCCGCGCGCGGTTGCCCGTTATTGAGCAACCCTTGAAGTGGCGCCAGGCCCTGTCCACGAACGCCGCCTACCGGTTCGCGCTGGACGAAAATCCCGGAGCGCCGCCGTTTTTGAGCGCGCTTCCCAAATTCCGTGCCGCCGGCGACACCGTGGCGCTGCTGACCGGGCCCGAAGGTGGCTGGACCGACGGCGAACGCGCCGAATTCAGTGCCAATGGATGGACCGCCGTCTCGCTTGGCACGTCGATTCTGCGTGCGGAAACAGCCGCGTTAGCTGGACTTGCCGTGGTGAGTGCAGCGTGGCAACAACTCCCGGCTGATAAACTAGAAGATTGATCCACCGCCTCGTCGCCGAAAATCTCAAGCACCGTCCGCTACGAACTCTTCTCAGCGCCGTCGCCATTGGCGTTCAGGTCACCATGATCCTGACCCTGGTGGGACTGAGCCAAGGCGTGTTAGGCGACATCGCCACCCGTTCACGTGGCACCGGCGCCGATGTGCTGGTGCGCCCGCCGGGCAGTTCCGTACTTGCTTTCTCCGGCAATATGTCGCAGGGGATTGTTGGATTCCTAAGAAAACAGCCGCACGTGACGCTGGCCACCGGTACGCTCGTGCAGTCCGTCGGCAACTTGGATTCCATCACCGGCATCAGCCTCGATGAGTTCAGTTCGATGAGCGGCGGCCTGCGCTATCTAGCCGGCGGCCCATTCACCGGTCCCGACGATATTGTTGTCGACAGCGTCTTTGCGAGCTCCCGCAAACTGAAACCAGGCGATTCCATTAACCTGGGCTTGCAATGGCGCGTCGCAGGTATCGTCGAAGCCGGCAAGCTCTCGCGCATCTTCGCTCCGCTTGAGTCCTTGCAGGAAAAGTATTCCGCGCGCGACAAGGTCAGCGTGATCTACGTTAAGTTGGACGCCCCAGCCAATACCGCTGCCGTGGTCGACCAACTGAAATCTAAGCTCGAAGACTACAAGATTTATTCAGTGGATGAGTTCGTTTCGCTCGTCTCCGTCGATAGCTTTCCGATGATGAAGCGTTTCACCAATGTAGTGGTCGCGCTGGCCGTCGTGGTGGGGTTCCTGGTGGTGTTTCTTTCGATGTACACGGCCGTACTGGAGCGCACCCGCGAAATCGGCATCCTGAAAGCCCTGGGTGCGTCGCCCGGCTACATCATGTCCATCTTGATGCGGGAAACGTTAGTGCTGGCGATCGCCGGGGCCATCGCGGGCATCCTGATGAGCTACGGGGCGCAGTGGCTCTTGCAAGCCTTCGTCCCCACCATGCCGATGCTGATTGTATATACGTGGTGGCCCTGGTCGGCGGTGATCGCGCTGACCGGCTCATTGATCGGCGCCATCTATCCCGGCTTGAAAGCCTCGAAGCAGGACGCCATCGAAGCGCTGGCTTATGACTGAGAACGGCGCTGCGTCAATGATCGAAATCCGCGATCTCAAGAAAACCTACCGCGTCGGCGAGATCGACGTCCACGCACTACGGGGCGTGAACCTCTCCGTTAAGCGCGGCGACTTTCTGTCCGTCGTCGGCCCCAGCGGTTCCGGCAAGTCGACGCTGTTCCATATTTTAGGCGGCTTGACCCCGCCCACGTCCGGGACCGTTCACATCGACGGCCGCGACTTGCTCGGCATGACGGAGGCCGAGCGCACGCATCTGCGGAAAACCAGCGTCGGCTTTGTCTTTCAAAAATACAACCTGTTGCCCACGCTGACCGCCGCCGATAACATCGAGATCGCGCGTCACATCGCGCACAAGGCGGGGCCGATGGAGCCATGGTTCAAGGAAATGTTGGCGCTGCTGGGCTTGGAAGGCCGCCTGCACCATAAGCCCCGCGCTCTCTCCGGCGGCGAGCAGCAACGCGTGGCCATCGCGCGCGCGATTGTGAATCACCCCGCGATTCTGCTTGCCGACGAGCCCACCGGCAACCTGGATACAGAGAATTCGGAGGCCGTACTGGGCCTTCTGCGCGACTTGAACGTCCGACTGGGCCAAACGGTCCTTATGATCACGCACAATCCGGAGGCCGCTGCCTACGGGCACCGGATCGTCAAGATGCTGGATGGCCGCATTGTCGAGTAGGTCCCCTCGCAGCCAAGTGCAACGCCGCCGCTACGCCGGATAACTCCCCGCAATGTAGTGATTCAGGTGCTGAATTTCCTCTTCCTGCCGCCGGATCACCCAGTTCACCAAATCCCCGATCGAGAGCACGCCGATCACGGTCTCGTCTTCTACCACCGGAAGGTGCCGGATACGGTATTGCGTCATGGCGCGCAGGCAGTCGTCCACGCTGCGTGAAGGATCCACCACCAGTGGCGGACTGGTCATGATTTCATCCACGGTGACATCTTTCGACGATTTGCCGAGCAGCGCCACCTTGCGCGAGTAATCGCGCTCGGAGAAGACGCCGCACAGGTGCGACCCGGAGATCACCAGCAATGCTCCGATGTCTTCTTCGGCCATGATTTCGAGCGCGTCGTACACCGTGGTTTCCGGCGTGACAAAACACACCCATGCGCCTTTATGGTCCAAAACCGCACGGGCTGAATCATTCAGTTCCATGTGAGGAACCTCCGCAGGGAATCATACGCTGTGGGGCGGGCATGTCAAGGGGGTGTTGCGGCGGCAGGCGGCTTCCCTCGGCGGAGTTTTTCTTCCAACGCTGCTTTCACGCCGGCCCACTCCGAATCCAGGATGCTGAAATACACCGTATCGCGAAGGCGCCCGCTCCACGTCGTCATGTGCTGCCGCAGCGTGCCTTCTTCTTTCGCGCCGATGCGGAGGATTGCGTTGCGCGATTGATGGTTGAGCGCGTCGGTCTTGAATTCCACGCGCATGCATTTCCATGTCTCGAATGCATGGCGCAACATCAGGTATTTGGCCTCCGTGTTGATCGCGGTCCGCTGCCAGGGCCGGGCGATCCAGGTGCCGCCGATTTCCACGCGCCGGTTGGCTGCGTCGATGTTCATGAATCGCGTCGATCCCACCACGCGGCCGGAGGCCTTTTCCACGGTCGCGAATCCCAATTCGCTGCCGGCCGCGAACGCTTCGAGCCGGCTGCGGATGTAGGCCATCACTTCCTCCGGCGTCGTCATTCGATAAGGGATCAGCCGCCACAACGCCGGATCAAGGCTTACGTCGCACATCGCGGCGTGGTGCGATTCCGCGAGAGGCTCCAGCCGTACAAAGCGGCCCTCCAGGGTGATGGGTTCGAGGGTCATCGTTGTTGAGACGCCGCAAGAATAAGGCAGACCCGCGAAAAGGAGTCCGCCTTAGCGCGTGCCGATGGGAGTGTTGCTTACACGCCGTACTTCTTGAAAAACGCCAGCATTTTCGCCCAGGCGTCTTCCGCGGATTGCTTATCGTAGCTGGGACGGTAGTCCGCGTTGAAGCCGTGCTGGGCGGCCTGATAGATCTGAATGTCCGTGGGTTTCTTGGCGGCGTTCATCGCGGCGCGCATCTTTTCCACCGATGCCACCGGGATGCCCGTGTCCTTGGCTCCATACAGGCCCAGCACGGGTGCGTTCATCTGCGCGACCAGCTCCAGTGGATGCTTCGGCGTCATGGCGTTCGCGTCGCCTTCCAGACGCCCATACCAGGCCGCGCCGGCCTTGAGCGCCTTGCTATGAGCCGAATAGAGCCACACGATGCGTCCGCCCCAGCAGAAACCGGTGATGGCGAGCCGCGAAGTGTTGCCGCTCATTTTGCCCGCCCACTCGACGGCCGCATCCAGATCGCTCATCACCTGCGCATCCGGCACTTGGCCTACGATTTTCAGGATGTCCGGGAATTGCGTGAGCTTAGAAACGTCACCCTGACGGGCGTACAGCTCCGGAGCGATCGCCAGGTAGCCTGCCTTGGCGAAGCGGCGGCACAGATCTTTGATGTGTTCGTGCACGCCGAAAATTTCCTGTACCACGATGACCACGGGAAGATTCCGGCCGCCCATGGGCATTGCGTGATACGCGGGAATGGAACCGGCGCTGTCTTTGACGGGCATCTTGGCTTCGCCCGCCATCAGGCCGGTGCTGTCGGTTGTGATGGTCTGCGCGGAGACGGGCTGGACGGCGAGGGCGAAGCCGGTCGCGAGGCTGGTCATGAGGAAATCGCGACGGGCACCATCGGGGACCGGCGCCGTGTTCGTGGAAGGGGTTGGGATGTCAGTAGCCATGGTCCATATTCTACTGGTTTTCACCGGTGTGAGCACTAGGGCCGGATGGCCTGGGAATCCCCCCGGCGCCGCGCCCCAGAGTTGCACCGCCCTAAGCTGGCTCACGTCCCTCGCAGTTCGATATCCTGGAGCTTGCTGCTGTCGTCCACAACCTATTTCGTCTTCCTGGTCGCGATCTTCTTTCTCTACTGGCCCATGGCGCGCAGCCGGATGCTGGCGCTGGCTGTCATTCTCTTCGCCAACTACTTCTTTTATGCCAAGTGGGACCTGGTCTATCTCGCGCTGATTCCGGCGGCCTCGGCGGTCGATTTCCTGATCGGCCTGGGTCTTCAGCGGCAGTGGAGCGCGCCCGCGCGGCGTGCCTTGGTGACGGCGAGTATTACGATGAATCTCGCGCTGCTGCTGGGCGCACGGTATGTTCCGCTGCTGTTCGGCCGCGTCGCTCCCGCGTGGCATTGGACGCTGCCGCTGAGTCTCTCGTTTTATGCGTTCCAGGCGATGACCTACACCATCGACCTCTATCGCGGCGATACCAAGGGCACGCGCAGTCTCCTGGCGCATCTGGCGGCGGTTTCCTTCTTTCCCACCACGCTCGCCGGGCCCATCACGCGGGTGTCCTCGCTGATCACGCAATTCGAAAAACGCACCATGCTCGATCCGGCCGAAGGCGGCCGTGCGCTGTTTCTGATCGGGGTGGGGCTGATGAAGAAATTCCTGGTGGCCGATTATCTGGCGGGAAACTTCGTGAACCGGGTCTTCGATTTTCCGAACCTCTACACGGGCGCCGAAGCGTTGATCGCCGTTTACGCCTATGCAATTCAGATCTACTACGATTTCTCTGGTTATACGGACATCGCGCTCGGTTCGGCGCTGCTGCTCGGCATCAAGCTGCCGGTGAATTTCAATCGCCCCTACGCCGCCGAAAACATCGCCGACTTCTGGCGGCGCTGGCATATTTCACTATCCAATTGGCTGCGCGACTATCTGTACTTTTCGCTGCCCGGGAAGCGCTCCAGGATTATGCCCTACACCAATCTCATCGCGACCATGGTGCTGGGCGGGTTGTGGCATGGGGCCAGTTGGAACTTCGCGGTGTGGGGCGCGCTGCATGGCTTCGCGCTGGCGTTCGTGCGGTTGTGGCAAACACGTTTTGGCCCGGCGAAGGGCACGGGCGCGTGGCGTTGCGTGAACATCGCCGTAACGTTCCACTTTGTTGCGTTTGCCTGGATCTTTTTCCGCGCGCCGGATTTTGACACGGCCATGCTGATGCTGGCGCGCATCGGGTCACTCTCGGTTTCTCTGGCGAATGTCACCCTGCCGCTGGCCGCCGTGATCGCGTTAGGGGCCCTGGCGCACTTCGTCCCGAAGCGCTGGTATGACTGGAGCCTGGCCGCGTACTCCCGGGCTCCGTTTTACGCGCAGGCGGCGGTGCTGGCTCTGCTGGTGCTGGGCTTGCAGACCGTGGCGCAGCAGGGAGCCGCGCCGTTTATTTATACGAGATTCTGATGAAGCAACGGCTGCCCATCTCCACCGCTCTGACGCTGTTGACGTTCGGCGTGTTGATTCTCATTCCCCAGGCGGTTCCGCTGCTCAAGAATTTCCGCTCGCTCGATCCTCAAAGTATTCCGGAAGTCACCAAGTTCCCTCTGCGCGCGATCCCGGAGGAGCATTCGGCCGATCCGCTGGCCTCGCCCGCCGCGCTCGAAGAACTACGGACCCGCCGCCTGGTGATGGCCGCTCCGAAGAACCTCATCGATCCGGCGCGTGTTCTCGATTCGTTTTACGCGGCTCTACTGGAGGGCGGCACATCGACGGTGCTGCATTACGGCGATTCGCCCACCACCGCCGACCTGATCACTGCCGACGCCCGTAACATGCTGCAGCAGGAATTCGGCAACGCGGGTACGGGATTTGTGCTGATGGCTAGGCCGTGGGCCTGGTACAATCACCGCGGCGTCGATATGTCCGCCTCCAATTGGAAAATCGATATCGCTGGAATTTCCCAATTGAGAGACGGCTTGAACGGATTGGGGGGCGTCAGTTTCCAGGGCGCGCCGGGCGCCGTGGCGCGCTGGACGCTGCGGGATTCCACGCACACGGATATGGAAGTGGCCTATCTGGCGCAGCCCGGCGGAGGTGAATTTACGATCGCCGCCGAAGATGAACCGCTCGGCTCCATTACGACGGCGGCCGAAGTACAGGAGCCGGCGTTCGCGCGCTTCGCGATCCCGGCCGGTGCATCGCACTTCGAGTTGCGTGTGACGCAAGGCTCCGTGCGCCTGTACGGCGCGGATTTTCGCAAGCCCGGCCCGGGCATCGTGTATAGCAGTCTGGGAATCAATGGCGCCAACGTCACGCTGCTCTCGCGCGCGCTGAACGGCGAACACTGGGCGGGACAACTGCGCCATTACAAACCGGACCTGGTGATTGTCAACTACGGGACGAACGAAAGCGGATTCCCCCAGTTCATCGATTCCACGTGGGGCCGCGAAATGCGTGAGGTGGTCCGGCGCCTGCGCTCATCGCTTCCGGGCGTGGCCATTCTGCTGATGAGTCCGATGGATCGCGGCGAGAAAAAGGAAACCGGTGAGATCGACACGCTGGCTTCCATCCCGCGCCTGGTGAGCACCGAACAAAAAGTGGCGCTGGAAACCGGCGCGGCGTTTTTCAATACGTATGAGGCAATGGGCGGGCAAGGGACCATGGGGCGCTGGTATCAGTCCGAGCCCCGCCTGGTTGGCGCTGATTACATTCATCCCATGCCCGCCGGCGCAAAGATCGTGGGCCAACTTCTGGTGGCCGCCTTACGCGACGGCTTTCGTCGATACAAGCTGGAGGAGGTGAAGGAGAAGATCGCTCAACTGGACGCGCAGGCGGCCAGAACCCGGCGGGAAGCGTCCGTGCTTAGACCTCCGAACAGTCTCCCCTCGGCGTCCCTCATACCCGGAACACCGTCAGCGACGTTCACGCCCTCAGCGGCTTCTGCTCAATGACGCACGGCAAGCAATGACAAACGGCAAGGAATTTGTCGATCAAGCGGCCAACCGAAGGATGCTGCGCGTAGGCTGCGCGCTTCTGGCGTTGCTGATCGTGGCGTTCGCCGCGCCACCTCCTCCCGTCCCGGGCAAGAAAATCGCTAGTCGCAAGGCTCCCGCGAAGAAACGCTACCGGTCCAGCGGAGCTCCCACGAAGGCGCCACGGGCGCCGAGGGTCAGTGCCGCCACGCGCGCCGAAGCCACCCAGGGCGTTGAAGAAAAAGTGACCAGCGGTGCGAGCATTCCCGTCGAGAATCCCGCCGCCCTCGTCCCCTTTTTCGAGCAGCTCTACCGCCACCAGAGCGGCGCGCTCCCCGGGCCACTGCACGTGCTGCAATACGGCGATTCACACACCGCCGCCGACGAATGGACCGGTGATCTGCGCGGGCTGTTTCAACAGAAGTTCGGTGACGGCGGCAGCGGTTATACACTGGCGGGACGACCCTATAAAGGTTACCGCCACGTGAGCGTGAAGACCGGATCCACGCGCGGGTGGCGCACGGAGGGCGTGGCCGGCAAGCCCGGCGATGGCCTGCACGGATTGGGCGGCATCAGCATGTCCGCCTCAAAGCCGCACGAATCCACTTATTTGTTGGCCGAGGGCGAGGTATTCGAGCTGTTCTATTTGCGTCAGCCCGGCGGAGGGTCGTTCGCGCTCTTCGATAACGGCGAACTGGTGGAACAAGTCTCCACCGAGGGCGAGGCCGCACCGGCGTACTACCGCTATGAAACCGATCCCGGCCTGCACCGGCTGGAAGTGGAAACCACGGACCGCGCGCCGGTGCGATTGTTTGGATGGGCGGCCGACAAGGCGGCGGGCGTGACTTATGAGCCGCTGGGCATCAACGGCGCATCGGCTCCCATGATTCTCGATTGGAACGAAGACGTGCTCGATTCCAACATCGCCCGGCGCAATCCCGGACTCATCGTGCTCGCATACGGAACGAACGAAGCGGGACGCAAGGCGTGGACCGCCGAAACCTACCAGGAAGTCTTCACGCGCATTCTGGAGCGCATTCGTAAGGCCGCGCCGGCGGCCGCCATCCTGGTGATCGGGCCGCCGGACCGCTACGTTCGCACGCCCAAGGGATGGGTGCCGCTCGACAACGTCGATATGATTGTGGAAGCGCAGCGTCAGTCCGCCCTCGCTTACGGCTGCGCGTTTTGGGACCTGCGCGCGAAGATGGGCGGCAAAGGCGCCATGCGCCAGTGGATGCTGGCCGGCATGGCGCAATACGATCACGTTCACTTCACCGCGCCGGGATATAAGCTGATCGGCGCCGCCGTCTTCCGCGATTTGATGAGCCAATATGAAATTTTCCTGCGGGCGCGCGAAGCTCTGGTAATCGCCAATCCCTAGCCCGGATATCCGCATCAGCCGCCCGGCGCGCACGCGTAGCATCTGCCGCGCCAGCGCTTCGTTCTGTTCGGCGCTTGGAAGTTCGTTTGAAAGATAACTTCCGTGTTGGGCGTGAGAACGAAGCCGATGGTGCGGCGGACGCAGTTGCGTGGGTGTTTGGGGAGTGAACAGCGGTAGCGTCAGTCACATTAAAGCACCGACACGATTCGCGGCCACACTCTGGCCCGATCGGGAATCCCGCGCTCGGTTCCGCACTGAGTGGTCAGTCACGGGTTCCGCCGCCACGGGAAAATTCAGATTGACCCACTACCCGATGGGAGCATGCGGTAGTGGGGTCTTAGTTAGCGGGGAGATGGGTCGCCAGATTCAAGTGGTCATGGCACCTTGGGCTGTTTGATTTCCCCGTTCACGCTCTCAAATCTGTTAATTAGTTCTCCCAAGCTACCCAAGAGAGACTTGACCTCAGACCATGACATGCTGATGGTTGCCCGTTGCTCAATTCTATTCGTAGGAATATCGCTAGGCATGAACTCAGGAAGGCGTGTAATGTCGGCAAATTCCACCTTTACGTCATGGGCTGTCCACGAAAGACTGACGTGGTTTGAGTACGTGTGGTACATTCCTCCGGCTTGCTGAACGACCACAACCTTGACTTCTGGTTTCTTGCTATCGTTGCCCTGGTCCATTGCTGAATCCCCTCTATTGCCTACCATGGTTGTTGTATGACGCCAGAGTCGGTGTTGCCAAGCCTTGAACCCCCAACAAGGGTTAGGCCACCAACGTTTTCTCGTATTACCACGCTGCCAGTTTGACTAGAAGCGTTCACGCTTTGTCCACCCGCCTCCGCAA
>CAMAUG010000061.1 GCA_945861255.1 Candidatus Sulfopaludibacter sp. SbA3 | reverse complement strand
GCTATGGCTTGCCGCCCATCCAGTTACGGTTAGCCGGACACTACTGAGGTGCCGTTGACTACAAAAGCCAGATCCGCTTTAGTATCTCCATTGAAGTCTGCGACCACTACAGAGTTAGGCAAAGCGTATAGAAAATGATTTAGGGCGGTTTGGAAAGTCCCGTCTCCGTTCCCAAGGAAGATTCGGGCGCCACCAGTCTGGTCGGTAACCACAAGATCCTGCTTCAGGTCACCGTTGAAGTCCCCGGTGGCCGACCTGGTGGGACGAAATCCGCCTGGATAATTGACCGCCGGCTTCAACCCCAGCGAGGCGCCCGCGACCACGTTCTGCGGGACCACCGCGGAACTGCTGGGCGCGTAGGTTGCGTTGCCGGCGTAGTAGGCACGCAAAGATCGGTTTCCGGAAGGTAGCATCACGGTTGCCAACGTGGCCTGTGTTCCAGAAATGGAACTGATGCCTAGGATCGTGGAGCCGTCATAGAACGTGACCCTGCCGGTCGCCCCGGGCGTCACGGTGGCCGTAAGGCTCACCGCTTCTCCCAAGTGCGCCGGGTTTGGTGAGGAAAGGAGAGTGGTTGTAGTTGTAGTGGGCGTCTGGCCCGCCGCGATTACGTTGACGAGGAGCGCGCAGACCGTTACAAGGACCGCGCGGTATATTCGACCAAGCAGCGGCATCGTCCCCCAAGGCCACAGTCGGAGCAGACCCTAATTCTACTACTACGGCAGCCTCTTTTGACGACGGGTGGACAGATGACCCGCGAATGGCCCGGCTCTCGCGTCAAGATCGAGCACGCCATTGCCAGCAGGAGTGCGACCCGGCATCACGCGGTACCGTCCGTCACCAGTCTTGCCAGACACCCGGCGAGAGTGTCCACGGCAAAGTCGGCCTGCTCCCGGGTGATGACCAGCGGCGGCGACAGGCGCACGGTGTTCGGTCCGGCGCCCAGCACCAGAAGCCCGCGCTCGAAACACATCTGCACCAGTTTGTCGCGCAGATCGGGGGCGCGCTCTTTCGTGGCTTGATTCCTTACGAGTTCGATCCCGATCATCAATCCTAAGCCGCGCACATCGCCCACCACTGGGAAGCGCGACGGGAAATCCGCCATCCGGTTCTGGATATGCGCCCCCATGCGTGCGGCGTTGTCGATCAATTCGTTTTCGAGCAACTCGAGCGTCGCGAGCGACGCCGCGATGGAAACCGGGTTTCCGCCGAACGTCGAGGCATGCGCGCCCGGCTTCCAATCCATGATCTCGGCGCGCGCGATGGTGGCCGAAAGCGGCAGGCCGCTGGCGATGCCCTTGGCCAAAGCCACAATGTCGGGGACCGCGTCAAAATGCTCGCAGGCGAACATCTTGCCCGTCCGTCCCATGCCGCACTGCACTTCGTCAAACACCAGCAAGATGCCGTACTGGTCCGCCACGCGGCGCAGCTCGTCGAAAAACTTCCTGGGAGGAACCAGGTAACCGCCCTCGCCCTGCACCGGCTCCACCACAATGGCGGCCACCTCCTCCGGCGGCAGCACCGTGCGGAACAAGGGGTCTTCGATCGCCTTCACGCATTCCACCGCGCAGGTATCCGGGTGCTTCCCGTAGGCGCAGCGGTAACAATCGGCGTAGGGGACGTGGTGCACCCCCGGCATCATGGGAAAGAAATTCTTCTTTTGCGTGTTCTTACTGGAGGTGAGCGCCAGTGACCCCATGGTCCGCCCATGGAATGCGCCATAGAACGCCACGAATTGCTTGCGGCCGGTGTGATATCGCGCAAGTTTGATGGCCGCCTCCATCGCTTCCGTGCCCGAATTGCCGAAATAGACTCTCCGCGGAACGCCGCCCGGGACCAGCCCCGCCAGTTTTTCCGCCAGTTGCACCATGCTCTCGTAGTAGAAGTCCGTGCCGGACATATGGATCAGTTCAGCGGCTTGATGCTGGATGGCCGCGACAACTTTGGGGTGGCAGTGGCCCGTCGAAACCACGGCTATGCCGGCGCTGAAGTCCAGGAAACGATTGCCGTCCACGTCTTCCACCATGGCGCCTTCCCCACGCGCGGCAACCAATGGATAAGATCGCGTGTAGGATGGCGAAATGACCTTGTCGTCCCTCTGAATTACCGCTGTAGCAAGCGGGCCGGGAAGGGAAGTGACAATGCTTGGTAGGGTATGGCGGTCTGGGTGCATGTTGTTGGTCCGCTTATAACTGTATGATAAGTCTAAGGCAGGCAGAGTTCCAGGGAGGAAGCGTCTTATTATCTGACACAAGTATGCTAAGATTATTGCACTTTATTACGCTAATGTGTTACAGTCCTAGTAGGATTGCATGACCCGTAGAGCTTGTGGCAGGTAGATATGGACTTCAATCGTTACACCTAGAAACTTCAGGAAGGCATCCGTTCGGCGCAGGAAATTGCTATGCGCCGAGGCCAGCAGCAGGTGGAAGTAGAGCACTTATTATTGGCCCTCATGGGGCAGGAGGGCGGGCTGGCGGAATCGCTCTTGGCCAAGGCTGAGATTGATCGCGGGGCAGTGCGTCAGCGGTTGGAATCGGAATTGGACAAATTGCCGAAGGTGACAGGCTCAGCCCCCGGCATCGATCAGATTTACGTCACTCCGCGTTTGCGGGCGATGTTGGCCGCCGCTGAAGGGGAAGCCAAGCGCCTCAAGGACGAGTATGTTTCCGTGGAACACGTCCTCATCGCCGCCACCGGCGAAAAAGTCTTCAAGGATCTGGGCATCACGCTGCAGAAACTGATGCCTGCGTTGCAGGCCGTGCGCCGGGGGCAGCGCGTCACGACGCAAAATCCGGAAGCGACTTATGAAGCTTTAGAAAAATACGGCACGGATCTAACCAAGATGGCCGCCATCGGCAAGCTGGATCCGGTCATCGGCCGCGACGAGGAAATCCGGCGCGTGATTCAGGTGCTGTCGCGCCGCACCAAGAACAACCCGGTGCTGATCGGCGAGCCGGGCGTAGGCAAGACGGCCATCGTGGAAGGCTTGGCGCGGCGCATCGTGCGCGGCGACGTTCCCGAAGGGCTCAAGAACAAGAAAATCATTTCGCTGGACATGGGCGCGCTCATCGCCGGCGCCAAGTTCCGCGGTGAATTCGAAGAGCGGCTGAAGGCCGTCCTGAAAGCCGTGCAAACATCGGAGGGCGAAATTGTCCTGTTCATTGATGAATTGCATACCGTCGTCGGGGCGGGGAAAGCCGAAGGCGCCATGGATGCGGGCAACCTGCTGAAGCCCATGCTCGCGCGCGGCGAATTGCACTGCATTGGCGCCACTACGCTGGACGAATACCGCAAGCATATCGAGAAAGACGCCGCCTTCGAAAGGCGCTTCCAGACGGTGCTGGTGGATCAGCCGTCGGTGGAAGACACGATTTCGATTCTGCGCGGATTGCGGGAACGCTACGAGTTGCACCATGGCGTCCGGATCAAGGATTCGGCCATGGTCGCCGCGGCGGTGCTGAGCAACCGCTATATCTCCGACCGTTTTCTACCTGATAAGGCCATCGACCTGATGGACGAATCGGCGGCCAAGCTGCGCACGGAAATCGATTCCATGCCCGCCGAACTCGATGAAGCGACGCGCCGCCAGATGCAGCTTGAAATAGAGCGCGAGGCGCTGAAAAAGGAATCCGACAAAGCATCGAAGGAGCGTCTGGCCAAACTGGAAAAAGAACTGGCGGAAATCAAGACGCAATCGGCCAGTCTGCGCGCCCAATGGCAGGCGGATCAGGAGTTGCTTAAGAAACAGCGCGCCGTGCGCGAACAGATTGAGCAAACCAAAGTCGCCGTCGAGCAGGCCGAGCGCGCCTACGATCTGAACAAGGCGGCGGAATTGAAGTACGGCACGCTGGCCGCGCTTGAAAAGCAACTGGAGCAAGGCAAGCGCGAGACGACGCTGCTGAAGGAAGAAGTGGACGAAGAGGACATCGCTCAAATCGTGAGCCGGTGGACCGGCATTCCGCTTTCGAAACTCCTGGAAGGCGAGATCCAGAAGTTGATGCATCTGCCCGAGGAGCTGCACAAACGCGTGGTGGGCCAGGACGAGGCAGTGGAAGCGGTTTCCGACGCAGTGATTCGCGCGCGCGGCGGATTGAAGGACCCCAAGCGGCCCATCGGCAGCTTCATTTTCCTAGGGCCGACCGGGGTGGGCAAAACCGAGCTCGGCCGTGCGCTGGCGCAATTCCTGTTCGACGACGAGCGAGCGTTGGTGCGTCTGGACATGTCCGAATATCAGGAGAAGCATACCGTGTCACGTCTGATGGGCGCGCCTCCGGGATACATCGGCTACGAAGAGGGCGGGCAGCTCACTGAGGCGGTTCGCCGCAAGCCGTATTGCGTGCTGCTGTTCGATGAAATCGAAAAAGCGCACCCCGACGTGTTTCACGTGCTGTTGCAATTGCTGGACGACGGACGTTTGACCGACAGCCAGGGCCGGACGGTGGACTTCAAGAACACCATCGTGATCATGACCTCGAACGCGCCCCGGGAAGAAATTCCGCGCCTGTTCCGGCCGGAGTTCCTGAATCGCGTGGATGAGATGATTTTCTTTCATTCCTTGACGGAAGAGCATCTGAAGAAGATCGTCGACATTCAACTGGAACTCCTGCGGGCGCGGTTGGCGGAACGCCACATTGAACTCACCCTATCCGACGCCGCGCGCGAGCATTTGGTGCGGGTGGGATACGATCCCACTTATGGCGCCCGGCCGCTGAAGCGCGCGATTCAAAAGGAAGTGGAGACACCGCTGGCGCGGAGGCTGGTGGCCGGAGAGATCCACGATGGCCAAAAAGTATTCGCGAGTGTGAACAAAGATCACGAAATGGTCTTTGCAGTGGAATCCACGGCGGTGGCGGACGCATCGAAAGCCTAGAGCGAGCGAAGTAGGAGGCAAACAGCATGATGGGCGAACCAATGAAATCCGATCTTCGGACGCTGCCGCTGTTGCCGCTGAAGAACTCCGTGCTGTTTCCGGGGCTGCTGATGCCGCTTTCGGTGGGGCGGCCGTCCTCGTTAGCAGCTGTGGAAACAGCGCTGGTAAGTGAAGAAAAGGAAATAGTGGTGTTGGCGCAACGCGACGCATCCGTGGATGCGCCGGGCGGTGCGGAACTGTTTACAATCGGTACACGCGCGGTGATCCGGACCGTGGCTCGTCCGAAATCGAACCACATCGACGTGTTGGTGTCCGGCGTTGAGCGCGTGGTGATCGTGAAGGTGGAAGACACGGAGGGGTACTTAGCCGCTCGCGTGCGAACGCTTCCTCAGCCCGATGATTCCAGCCGCGAAACGGAGGCATTGACGCTCTCCATCATCGAGATGGGCACCAGGTTCGCCGGGCTGATTCAAGCGGCTCAGGCATCTCCGCAGGATCTGGCGCGCATGTTCACGTCGCACGAAGATCCGCTGCGGTTGGCCTACATGGTGGCGTCGCTCATGAATCTGGAGGCCGCCAAGGAGCAGGCCCTGCTTGAAGCGCCGACGCGGCTGGAAGGTTTGCGCATGATCCACGGCTGGCTTTCGCATGAAGTGGAAGTGCTGGAGATTCGCAACAAGATCACCGAGGAAGCACGCGGCGAGATTTCGCGCGAACAGCGCGAGTACGTGCTGCGGCAGCAAAAGAAAGCCATTGAACAGGAACTGGGCGAAAAGACTCCCGAGCAGGCGGAAGTGCAGGAGATCCGCGACCGTTTGGCTAAGGTGGATCTGCCGGAGGACATCCGCAAGGAAGCCGACCGTGAGATGGCGCGCCTGGAAAAACTACCCGCCGCGCAGCCCGAATACAATGTGATTCGCACGTGGCTGGAGTATGTGATCGAGCTGCCATGGACCAAGCGCAGCGAGGACTCTCTGGACCTGGCGCGGGCGCGAAAGGTTCTGGACGAGGATCATCTGGGCTTGACCAAGGTGAAGGAACGCATTCTGGAGCACCTGGCGGTGCTGAAGTTGAACCCCGAGGCGAAGGCACCCATCCTGTGCTTCGTGGGAGCGCCGGGCGTCGGAAAAACGTCGCTGGGACAATCGATCGCGCGCGCGCTGGGGCGTAAGTTCGAGCGCATGAGCCTGGGCGGCCTGCACGACGAAGCGGAGCTGCGCGGCCACCGTCGCACCTACATCGGCGCTCTGCCAGGGCGCTTGATTCAGGCGATGCGGCGCGCAGGGTTCGCGAACCCGGTGCTGATGCTGGACGAAGTGGATAAGCTGGGGCGCGATTTCCGCGGCGACCCGGCGGCTGCGCTGCTGGAAGTGCTGGACCCGGAGCAGAACAAGGCGTTCCGCGATAACTATCTGGATCTGCCGTTCGATTTGTCGAAAGTAATGTTTGTTACCACGGCGAACACTTTGGATACAATTCCCGCGCCGCTGCTGGACCGCATGGAGATCTTGCGGCTTTCCGGTTACAGCGAAGAAGAAAAGGCTCAGATCGCTGAGCGGTACTTGCTCCCGCGGCAGTTGAAGCAGACTGGTTTGACCGCGGAGCAAGTGATGCTCACGGAACCGGCGCTGAAGAAAGTGATTTCCGCCTATACGCGCGAGGCGGGCGTGCGGCGCTTGGAACAGGCGATCGGGCGCGTGATTCGCAAGATCGCGCTCAAGTATGCGGAGGGCGCTCCCGCGCCTTTCGAGATCAAGGCCGAGGACGTTCCCGAACTGTTGGGTCCCGAGCCTTTCCTGCCCGAGCAAGGCCGGACTGAATTTCCGGCCGGCGTGGCGACGGGACTCGCGTGGACCGAAGCCGGGGGCGACGTGCTCTACATCGAAGCCGCGCTGCAACACGGCAGCAAGGATCTGACGATGACCGGCCAGTTGGGCGAGGTGATGCAGGAATCGGCGCGCATCGCCCGCAGCTATCTGTGGAGCCACGCGCCTGAATTCGACCTCAAACTGGATGCGTTCACGCGGGCGGGGGTTCACATCCATGTGCCCGCCGGCGCGATTCCGAAAGACGGGCCGTCGGCCGGTGTCACCATGACCACGGCGCTGGCTTCCCTTTATTCCGGCAAACCCGCGCGGCGCGATACGGCGATGACCGGAGAGATGACGCTGACCGGCCTGGTGCTGCCCATCGGCGGCGTGAAAGAAAAAGTGCTGGCGGCGCGGCGCGTCGGCATCAAACGCGTGATCCTGCCCGCGGGCAACAAGAAAGACTTGCGGGATCTTCCCGAAGAGGTCCGCAACGAAATGCAGTTCATCTTCGCCGAACGCGTGGAAGATGTGCTGCGGGAGATGCTGCCGGGACTGGCGATGCAGCCGGCGCGGGCGGCCTGACAATATCTCCGCCAAATCAGGTCCGCATGCGCGCCAGGAAATATAGGCCGGCGAGCGAAAACACCACGTCTGGGGACCAGGCAGCCACCTGCGCCGGAAGCTGGCTCAGATTGCCCACCTGCTCAAACACCTGTCCCACGCCCCAATAGGCGATGGCGATGCCGATGCTGATTCCCACGCCCGTCATCGCGCCCCGGTTGCCGGCCAGAAACGCGAACGGGATGGAGACCATGGCCATGATCAGCGCGAAGAACGGCACGGCGAATTTCTTGTGCAACTGGACCTGCAGCGCCACGGTATCGAAACCACTCTGTTGCAGCTCCGCGATATATGCGCCCAACTCGCGGAAATTCATCTGCCGCGATTGTTTCGCTTCCTTGACGAAGTAATCGGGCGGCTCAGCCAATTCGGGGAACGTCCGCATGGCGCCGCTGAAATTGTCGAACTTTGTGACGCTGGTACCGGACATATCGCGCGACCAGCCGTTCTGAAATACCCACGCGTTGACCACTGGCTCCCAGTGCGCGCGCTCGGCTGAGATGTGGCGCTTCAAGCGGAATTTCTCCGCATCCAGCTCATAAACGTTCACGCCGACCATCACCTGCTGGGTCTGGTCGAAATACTTGTAGTAGTACACGCGATCCTGCAGTCCGTAAATCCAGCGGCGATCCGGGCGCAGGAACGTCTGCGCCGGCCGGCCCTTAATCTCCGCGCGGATGGCGTCCTGGCGGCGGTCGGCTTCGGGAACCCAATAGTGATCGAAGGCGAATAGTCCACCGGTCATCAACAATCCCGCCAACAGCACCGGGGCCGCCAGACGATACACGCTGATGCCGCACGCCTTCATGGCGGTCACCTCATTGTTCTTGGTCAGGATGCCGAAGACCACCAGCACGGCGGTCAGCACGCCGATGGGTGCGATGTCGTAGATCAAGCGCGGCGTCAAGAAAAAGTGATACGTCACGACGTGCGACATGGGAACGCGATTCTTAATAATGTCGCTCAGCAGCTCAAAGAACGTAAATACGTGCGCCATCATAACGAACGCGGCCAGCAGCAGCGTGAAATAGAAGAAGAAGGCGGAAAGGACGTAGGTGTCCACCACCTCCGGCAAAAGCCGCAAGCGAGCCAGCAACGCTTTGGGACGATCCAGCACGCGGCTGGCGCCGGGTTCCATGCGCCCGGGCCGCGTCTTCAGTGACGGCACGCGCCATACTAGAAAACCGAGCCGATGGCCATCCCCAGGCCTCTCCAGCCGCACGGCTAACAGCACGCCGCCGGCGGCCAAGATGAAGTCGGGAAGCCATACAGCCACTTCGGGCGTCAGCGTCCCCTGCCGTGCCAGGCTGATCATGCTGATCAGCGTCATGTAATAGAGAAAGGCAAGGCCCAGCGTCAACACGAGCGCGGCCGACTTTCCGGCTCTGCGCCGGGAGATCCCCAAGGGAACGCCGATCAGCGCCATCAGCAAGCAGGCCAGAGGCAGGGCGCCCCGCTGGTGCAGTTCAATGCGTGCGTCCAAGCGCTCGGCCGGTGCAATCGATGCCTCCTCGTATGCGCGCCGGTAGAGCGGTCCGGTGTCCAACTCAACGGAGGCCCGGCTGGCGCGAACCTCATCGCGTCTCTTCGCTTCCAGCCCCTGGTCGCCCGCCGGAAACGTAGTGATGCGGTAGTCGGCGAGTTCCTTGCCGGGCTCATAGGTGCTGCCGTTGCGCAAGGAAAGCTGCAGACGATTGAGTGACGCGTCGGGAATTACCACGGCTTCGGAGGCGAGTGTTATCCGGGGACTATCGCCGCGCTCGGCCATACTCGCGCCGCGACTCTCCGGAGGCGTGATATCGGCGAGGAAGACTCTTTTCCAACGCCCTGCGGTTCCCACCAGGACTTCAGTGGCGTACAGGATAGTGTTGGGAAATTGCTCTTCAAAAACGCGCGGCTGCACATCCGCCGTCAGTCCGCCGGCGATCAGCCGGTTCTCGATACGGAAGCGCTCGCGAATGGACCAGGGTGTGAGCCATAGAGACGCCGCCGCAGTCACGCCCATCGCGAAAAAACCGACTAGAAGGATCGGCTTCAGCACCTGGCGCCCCGCCACGCCGGCGGCCCGCATGGCCGTGATCTCGCCGTCGGCGGACATGCGCGACATGGTGATCAGCGCGCCCATCAGTACCCCGAGGGGCACCGTAAAAGGCAACGCCTGGGGCAGCACCAGCGCGAACAGGGACGCGATGGTGGATGAGGATCCGGCCGACCGCACCAGGAATTCGAACAGCGGCCGCGCTCGCTGCATGAACAGGACGAACGTAAACAGCACCGCACCCAGCAGGGCACTGGCCACCACTTCGCGGAAAATCGTGCGGCCGAGTAGGCGCATGGTGGAACCGCCCGACTAGGCTCCCGTGCGTCCCGGCGGGGGAACGATGATCGGCTTGGGCAAAGGCTCCTGCGGGCGTTCCAACTCGATTTCCTCAAACAGCAGCCCGGGGGCCACCACGCTGGCGGGCGCCAGCACGCCGAAGCCGCCGAGCAGCGCTAGTGGAGAGCCGTTGGAGATGAAGTCGAACAAGCTGGTTTCAGTGGACGCGGCTTCAATTTCACGCAGTGAGCGCGTGGAAACACCGCGGAATCTCAACCCGCGCACGAGTTCTTCACGGCCATCGGGATAGACGCGATAAATGAGCACCGGCGGGCTCACGGCGCGCACCGAGCCGCCCGATTGCGTCGACGCCGCCATCAGCGCCTGCAAATCCGCGCCCGTCGCCGCAAACGGAAAATCGAGCCGCCGCACCAGGATTCCATAAGGCTTCGAGCGGTCATTGCACATCTGGATCAGACGCGCCTTCAATTCGGTCAGTGGCTGGGCGCGCGACGCGCGTACGAACAAATTGCTGATGGCCGCGCCGCGCGTTCCGCCTCCTCCCGGCAAACGTGCACGGCCGTTGGAGCCTGACCACGCTCTGCCGGGCTGGCGCGTGGTGAGGAAATTCTTGAGTACGCCTTTTTCGACTACTGAAACCGGTTTCGGCGCCACGCCTTCCAGATCGTAAGGATAGCCGCCTACCAGCGGTTTGCCCTGGAACTCGGCCTGCGTGGGGTCGTCGACCACATCAAACCATTCCGGCAAAATACGCGCGTTGATGCGGCTTTCCAATTCGCTGGACACGAAATTCGAAGGCCGGTTGGGGTCCGATACCGGCCGCCGCTGGACGCGCAGGTTGTCTCCCAGCAACTGCGCGAACAGTTGCGCCGCGGCCAGCGGCTCAAACAACACAGGTCCGGAATAGGTCTCCCCCGGCGGTGGAGCGGGCGCGTTCACTCTGGCCGTGACGCGTTCGGCCAGCGCGGTCACCGCTCGGGCCATTTCGCTTTCCCCGGCCAGATTTCCCAATTGAAGGGCCTGCATGGAGATTCCGTCGCGAACCGGCATTCCATCGGAGGCCTGGCCTTCGGCGCGGGCGATCATCCAGATCACGTTATCCGGATAGCGGAGCGTGGTCCCTTCCGTGTTCACGTAATAGGTGGTGCCTTGATTCAGATGGACCTCCACGCCGGAAGCGCGAATGCTGGGATACGCCGCGAAGATGGCGGAGAGTTTCGCGATCCGCGCGGTCCACGCGGCTTCATCCACCGGCGCCGGCGCCGCCTTGGCCAGGCTCACCGCGGGTTCCGCTTGCGAGTAATCCGGCAGCCGCTCGGCCTGGCCCGCGACGTTGCTGAGTGACGCCCGCTTGCGCGCCAGCGATTCCACCGCTGCTTTGTAGGCGTGATCCGTGGCCAGCCACAGCGACTGGCGTAAAGTCATGTAGTCGTTCTCAATCGGCCACGGCTGCGTGTCGAAGCGCGAGCCGGTGTAGAGCCCGCTGAATACGTGGCCGGTATTGTCGAACTCATAGCTGCCGACGCGAACTTCCACCTGCGGCAGCCGGAAACGATTGCGCGAGGAACTGGTCACCGCGCCGAGCGACGCCGACACCGAAAAATCGTCGGAATCGCCCACGTTATAGCTGATGAAATAGGGAACATCGTCGCCCGGCCCCGTACCCGCCGGCGCGTTGGCGACGCGAATCTGGCGGGACCTCTGGAGCTCATCGCGCATGGATCGCAGCAGGACGTCTTCGTCCAGTCCGGGCGCCGGATTTTGCGCCCGCAAGATCCGCAACGCCGCGGGCAGGCTGAGCGTTGCCACGAACGCACGGCGGGAAAGACGGGACATCACCGGCCCTCCACCGGTCTGGGCAAGTATGGGGGCAGGTCTTGCTGCCGCTCTTTACGCTGAATCTCGATTCCCGAAACCAGCAGCCCCGGCGCGATGGCGGCCACCGGCACGTTTCCGGATTCGGCGCCGCAGATTCCGTTGAACACTTCCCGCTTCTCCGAAGTGGCCAGGATATTGGCGAAGCTCGAAAGCGGCGTACCCACGATATCGACGCCACGAATCAGTTCGTCGGGACGGCCGTCGGCGAACACGCGATAGACCACCAGCGGGATCACCGTGAACGCCTGCAAACCGCGCCGGGAAGTGGTGGTGTATCCGCCGGTGACCTGATCGAAAAACAAGCCGTACGGTTTGCCCTGCTTCTTCGCCTCCTCGATCAACAGCTTGCGAAGATCCTGGTCGCTCACGCGCTTGGACGATTCCACAAACAAATTCGACTGCCGCGAAACCACTTCCTGGCCCGCCTGCCTGCGGCCGTGGCCGTTCGAAACCGGGAAGCCCTTCACGGGCGAGCGCGACATCAGAAACGTCTTCAACACGCCTTGGTCCACGATGGAAACGCGGCGCGCCCGCACGCCCTCATCGTCAAACCTGTAGGAGCCGTTCAGGACAGTGCCTTCATGCTGGAGCGCCGTGGGGTCGAAGATCACCGAAAGAAACGGCGGAAGAATCGGTGTGCCCACGCTCTTGGTGAACGTCTGCCCTTCGGATTCATCCTTCTGCCGGTGCCCCTCGATGCGATGACCGAAGATCTCGTGGAAAAAAACGCCCGCCGCGCGTCCCGAGAGGATTGCTGGACCCACGAACGGATCGGCCGGAGAAGCTTTCAATAAGTCGGTCAGGTTTCGGCCCGCTTTCGCTACGGCGGCCAGGATCTCGGCGTCCTTCGGCAGACGGGAGGGATCGTCGGCATCAAAGCCTTCCGACGTGCTCAAGTCCATTCCATCCGCCGCTTTGCCGCGCGCATTGATGTAGATACGGCTGAACAGGCGGCCGTGCTCTACGCGCGTTCCATCGGTGGTGACCAGCGTCAGCACTACCCTTTGCACTTCAAGTGCGATGTCGGCGTTTAACGCTCCAGGATATTTTTCGAACTCCGCAGAAAGCTTGCGCAGCCGGGACGTCCACTCGCTCTCATTGAAACGGAGCGGGGGAACCGTGCTGTAGGAAACCTGCGGTTCCTCAGCCGAAAAATCGTCCGACCCGTCAGTGTTCGCCACGCGCTGCTTCTCATCCACTTTGGTCTGGATCAAGCGTTGCGCCGCGCCTTTGTACACACGGTCCGTCGCAAGCCACAATGTTTGGCGAATGCCGGCCTCGTGGTCTTCCAGGGCAATCGGCGTGGCGATGGTGAAGCGCGGAGACTGGCCGTCCACGCGGCGGTAGTTGTCGAACTGCGGCGTCCCAACCCGCACCGTTGTATCCAGAAGCCGCGATCGCCGGTGCTGCTGCCCGGAAATGGCGCCGCTACCGGCGATGATCACGTACGTTTCCGTGTCGGTGACCTGGTAGCCCATGAAGTAGGGCGGGGGGGCGGCGTTCTGTTTGAGAAACGTGAAGTTGCGGTCCAGCTCCGCGCCGAGGATCTTCGTCAATGGCGATTGCGCCTGCGCGCACGACGCCAACAACGCGAAAGAGAGGAATAGGTTCCGCACGACCTTCAGGATATATCAAAACCAGGCCCAGTCATGCCCCTGGCGTGCGATGAACGGGCGTCAGCCGCGGTTGGCGATTCTGATAGAGTACTCATTGGCGCCGATCGAATTTCAATAGAACAATTCGATGGCTCGAATTCGGGCCGGAGCCAGACTCCCCACGGTGAAATCCCGCACACGCAGCCGCCTGATGTCCCGAGTGGTCTTCTGGACCGTTGCAACCGTGGTGGTCATTCATCTTTCCCTGGCGGGCGAACTGTTCCTGCTGCGGTACATCAACCCCATTACCACGGGCGTACAGATGCAGCGCCGCGTGGAATCCTGGTTCAAGAAAGGAACCTACCGCATGCGGTCCACGTTCGTTCCCTTGAACCGGATTTCCATTCAACTGCAACACGCGGTAATTTCGGCCGAAGACGGTCGATTTTATCAGCATCACGGCATCGACTGGGCCGAGACGGAAAAGGTGTTGCAAGAGAGCCTGGAGGAAGGCGAGGCCCTGCGCGGCGCTTCCACCATTACGCAGCAGTTGGTGAAGAATCTCTTCTTCACCACGCATCGCAATCCCATTCGCAAAGCCGTCGAATACTCGGCCGCGCCCATGGCAGATTTTATCCTGGGCAAGCGTCGCGTGTTGGAGCTGTATCTCAACGTGGCCGAATGGGGTCCCGGCGTGTGGGGGGCCGAAGAGGCCGCGAAGTATCACTACAAGACCACCGCTCAACGCCTGGATCGCGAGCAAGCCGCGCGCTTGGCGGCCTGCCTGCCATCGCCCTTGCGCCGCAGACCGGCGTTCATGAACCAGTACAGCGCCATTATCCAGGAGCGCATGAGTAAGGCCGGCTGGTGAGATGAGTCGCGGGGCGGGGATGCAGCCCCGTCACAATTCAATCGAAGAATGTCTCGCGACTTTGGGCCGGTTTCAAGGGCGCGTTGAGCATCTCAAGTACCGGCATCATCGCCTGGAAGCGCTTGAGAAGTTCCGGGGCCAGCTTCGGCGAGTGTGCCAGCTTGGCGTCTAGCGTAGTGAAGTACAACCACTGTTTCATCTTCAGCAGATCCGCGGCGGGATGCTCCGCCGAAAATCCCTTGGGTACTCGCTGCAGAGCGTCGCCATGCAATTCGCCCATCAGTTTGCGGGGTCCGCGAGCCGCCTTGCGAAAGCGCTCATGATTCTCTGCGAGCCATGTGCGGATG
>CAMAUG010000060.1 GCA_945861255.1 Candidatus Sulfopaludibacter sp. SbA3 | reverse complement strand
CGCGACTCGGTGCAGGGTGGTAGCGGCCCTGGTTGAGGGTAACTCTATCCGTGCCACTGTTCGCATGACTGGAGTCGCTAAGAACACAGTAACAAAGCTGCTTATCGAATTAGGAGCGGCGTGTTCTCAATATCAAGACCGTGTGTTAGTGAACCTGTCGTGCAAGCGGGTTCAGGTTGATGAGTGCTGGGCATTTTGCTACGCCAAAGCCAAGAACGTGACGCCCGAGATCGCCGCCAAGAATCCATTTGCTGGCGATGTGTGGACATGGGCGGCGATTGATGCCGACACTAAACTGATTCCCTCGTGGATCATCGGCCCGCGCGACGGCGTTGCCGCACGGATCTTTGTCAGCGACCTGGCGAGCCGACTGGCGGATCGCATTCAACTGACCAGCGATGGCCTGTCTGTCTGCCTCCAAGCAGTGGAACGTGCCTTCCGTGGCGAAGTTGACTATGCACATCTGGTCAAGGTTTATGGCGAGACTTCCGAGGGACAGAAACGCTACAGCCCTGCTGAGTGCATCGGGTGTGAGCGGAAGGCCATTGTAGGCTATCCCGATCCAGAGCACGTTAGCACCAGCTATATCGAACGAGCGAACCTCACCATGAGAATGGGTATGCGCCGCTTCACTCGCCTAACGAACGGCTTCAGCAAGAAAATCGAAAACCACACCGCTGCGGTTGCGCTACACATGATGCACTACAATTGTGTTCGCATTCACCAAACCCTTCGCGTGAGTCCAGCGATGGCCGCTGGTGTAACTGACAAGCTCTGGGAAATTTCAGATATCGTGGCTCTTTTGGATCAAGAAAATTCAAACTGACCCACTACCGAAATCCGTGCCAACAGCAGGAAGACACGCAACCTAGCGGCCCGGCTTGCCGAGAGCACACAGGGGGTCCCCGAGCACGATGTTCTGCCAGCTCAAAGACCGCATCGCCAAGTAATAACTCTCCGCCAAGTTACGCCCGCTGTAATATGCGGGTAACAGCAGATCGGGGCGTGGAGTCATCGCCAGATACGGTTCGTCCACGTGCCCGGACGCTCCCGTGGCGCCCTCCAGAATGAAGTCCGCGGCCAGCCCCTGCGGACTATTTGCGAAGAAACCTGCCGGATCGCGCCAGTTCTTGCCGGGTATCCAGTTTTCCGGCGGGCGCGCGAAAGTGCGGCCATCGGTGGATACATATTGGGTCGCGATGGCGCCGGGCAGCCACTTGAACCCTGGGAAGCGCTTCTTATGATTGGCGTCGTTCGATCCCCAACTGGTGTAGCCGATCACATCGGTCTGATCGTAAACCGGTCCGCTCGATTCATCGAACACCACGCGGTCCTTGGGAAGAAACACCGCAGCGTTGCGGAGCCATTCTTCGCCCTGGGCGTCGCCCGCCGAAGCCATGTCGATAACGAATTTCCCCCGGTTGGCGGCGGCCAGCGAGCGGTCGATCATCGCTTTCACGCCGGCGAAGTCATATGCCGCCAGACGCGTCACCAGGTAGATGGGAAATTCCGGATGTGAGAACGCCACATCCCTCTTCCCGAAAAACGGGTTTGGGACCGTGCCTGGAAGCCTGTGCGGGGGGCCTCCCTTCAATTCGCCATACAGCAGCGTTAACTCGCTGTCGACGGAGGCTTGGTCGTTCTGAGCCGCGGCGGGAATGCGCAGAGGGACCCCCGCCGTGGTCACGATAAAGTACACGCTTTCGATCAGGCCTTGCCTTCGGAGACATTGGCTCACCGGCGCCGCGATCCCGGCGGTGTAGGCGGCGCGGCCAATCTCCTCATCCGAGGCGGTCTGGATTCGGCACACATTCCGGAGCGGTACGCCGCGGCGGCGGACGTAATATTCGCCGATCGTCCGCGACAATGGCGAGCGGTCATTCACCACCACCAACACACGTTCCGGAGTCACCGCCTGAGCTCCGGCAGGCGCGCCGAGTCCCGCCATCACACCCACGAGCGTTGCGATCCTTACGCTGGCCTGGAGAATCCGCATCCGTTGCCATCCTAACAGGCTGGGCGGCGCGTCACCCTACCCGGCCTACCCCACTCGCTACAATGAAGACGATAGGACAAGCGTGGTCAAGGAAGACATGGCAGTGGTGGTCGAAAAACCAGCAGATATCATGGAGGCCAAGGAGCAGGCCCTGCTCGCCGGCTTGGAGGCGCTCGGAAGCGTGATTATCGCCTATTCGGGCGGCGCCGATTCTGCCTATCTGGCGTGGGCGGCCCGGCGCGCGCTCGGCAGTCGCGCGGTTGCGATCACCGCGGATTCCGCGTCGCTGCCGGAATCGCACAAAGGCGATGCCGAGGCCTTCGCTCGAGAGCACGGCATCCGCCACGAGTACATAGAAACGCGCGAATTCGATAATCCCGACTACGTCGCCAACAATCCCGACCGCTGTTTCCATTGCAAAGACGAGTTGTTCACGCGGCTCGATGCAGTGGCGCGCGAGCGAGGTATCGCGCACGTTGTCTATGGTGTGAACGTGGACGATCTAGGCGACTACCGCCCCGGCCAGGGAGCCGCGAAGCTGCATCAGGTGAAGGCGCCGTTGGTCGAAGCCGGGCTCACCAAGGCCGAGATCCGCGAGCTATCGAAGCGCGCTGGGCTCTCCACCTGGGACCGTCCCGCCTCCGCGTGCCTCAGTTCGCGCATTCCCTACGGAACGCCGGTGACCATCGAAAACGTGAAGACGGTCGATCGGGGCGAAGACGCCGTCCGCGCGCTCGGCTTCCGCCAGTTCCGCGTGCGTTTCCACGGCGACATCGTGCGCCTGGAAATTTCACCTGAAGAATTGCCGCGTGCGATGACTCCGGAGATGGCGCACGAATTCACGGCGATCTTCAAGAAGCTCGGCTTTCATTACGTGACGCTCGATCTGGAAGGCTACCGGCAGGGTTCGTTGAACGTGGTGCTGGGCTAACGCTCAGCGATTATGATGCCATTGGCGGATCACGATCCATCGACCTTCGTGGCAAACGCTGGAAAGGCGACCTCGATCTACGGGGCGTGCCCTACATTTCACGGCGCTGAGGTCCTGACCTCATATTGGACAGAGGTGATCCTCCAAACGTTGCCCCATTCATGGTGGTTCGCGTGTGGACGTTCAAGGTACACCGTGACCAAACCGACTCGAATGGTTATTACAAGAGGACGGACTTTTCAATCGTTACGTTCCGCTTCGACAGACCTGACGAGCTGAACATTGAGGGTTTCAACCATCAGAATGTGCTAGCGCAAATCGTCTTTGAATTCATTGATGGAATCGTGCACGTAACCATGTTCGGTATTTATGGCGTCCATGCCGATTTTCACTGTTCGACGGTCAGCGTCGAAGCCGTTGAAGTTCTTCCGCCAGGTTCACGAGGGCCAGCGGTGCATGACTTCCTGGATCACAGGACGGCAAGTTACTAGTATGCCTTCGCACCCAGAGTCTGACGTGCCTCGTTCAGGATGTCACCATCAAGCACAAGAGTCGTGCGTTTCATGCGCATAGTGTACCAGCCGTTACGCCGTTTGCGCCGTGGCTTTGTACTCCTGTTCCGATTCTGCCGGCAACAATACCCACAGCGTGTAGATGCCCAGCGCGGTACCGAACGGCACGTGGATCAGGTTCAGGAATCCGAGCACGATGGCCAGCATCCGGGCCCAGCTCTGGTGCGTAAGCAGGCCCCAGCCCGCTACAATGCCGATCGCTCCGAAAGCGATCAAGACGCCGCCGACAACGGGGATGACGGCGTGAACGAACGGCGGGATCTCCGGCGGCAGCAGGTGCATGCCCACTGCGCCAATCAGTGTCACAAGGATACCCGGCAGCAACCGGAGCGCCGAGAGGGCGATCCAGAAAATAGCCAATAGCCGCCCGTGCTCCGCTACCCGTCCCACGGCCGGAGCCGGACGAACACCGTGAAAAGGCTTGCCGCAGTTCGAGCAGAACGCGCTGTCCGATCTCGCATGCGTGCCGCAACGGTCGCAGTACATAGGAACAGCCTCCTATGATGAATCGTACGAAACCTGGGCGCGAGTGGTTCCCTAAATTTCCTGCGCCACCGGCTTCGGGTTTTCGCCGCCCACCAGCGACAGACCGTAGCCCACGGCGATCACCACCAGCGCGCCCACCACGTTGTACCAAAGATACGCCACGGAAGTGAACCGCGCCACCGCGAAGATGGCCAACTGTCCCGCCACCACGCCGCAGAACGCGGCGGTTCCGCGGACCTGCTTCAGGAAGAACGCGAGAACGAAGACGCCCAGCATGCTGCCGTAGAATAGCGATCCCACCTGGTTCACGGCCTCAATCAATGTGCCCAACCCTTGCGCGAAGTTGGCGAAGGCCACGGCGTAGCATCCCCAGAACACCGTTGCCAGGCGCGAGGCCATCAGGTAGTGCCGGTCGTTCCCGCCGCGATGCATATGGCGCTGGTAGACGTCGATCATGGTGACGGTGGCCAGCGAATTGATCTCGCCGGAAATGGCGGACATGGCGGCAGTGAAAATGACGCCGAGAATCAAGCCCACCAGGCCCACCGGCATGTAGCGGGTCACGAAACTCAGAAAAATGTAATTCGTGTCGCTCTCATGTGTTAGCTTTTGGGCGTCAGCGCGCACCGCGTCCACCTGTTGTTGGGCGGAGCGGAGTTGCGCGACGGGCGCGCCGTCTTTCACGCGCCTGGCCGCCGCTTCACGCGCGTTAAGCGCTTCATCATAGCGGGCTTGCAAAGCGGGGTACTCGGCCGTGAGCGCCACGCGCTTCATCTCCACCGGATGAAACAACAACGGAGGCCTCTGGAACAGAAAGAACACGAATACCATGGCGCCGATGAACAGAATGAAGAACTGTACCGGCACTTTCGCCATCGCGTTCAGCAGCAGGCCCAGGCGGCTTTGCCCGATGGACTTGCCGGTCAGGTAACGTTGCACCTGGCTCTGATCCGTGCCGAAGTAGGCGAGCATCAAAAACCCGCCGCCGATCAAGCCGCTCCACAAGTTGTACCTGTTGTTCAGATCGAAGCTGGTGTCGATGGCGTTCAGCCGGCCGGCCGCGCCGGCCAGCTTCACGGCGTCGAGGAACGATATATCGGAAGGCAGCAGCGTGATAGAGAGGCCGAACGCCAGCACCAGCGCACCCATGATGAACACCATCTGCTGCACGTCGGCGTGGGTCACTGCCTTGATGCCGCCCAGAGTGGTGTAGAGAATCACCAGCCCGCCCATCACCAGCGTGGTCGATTGAAAGGACCAGCCCAGAACCACGGACAGCACAATGGCCGGCGCGGCTAGCGCGATGCCCGCTCCCAATCCGCGTTGAATCAGAAACACGGCGGTGACCAGCGAGCGCGTCTTTACGTCGAAGCGTTTTTCCAGATATTCATACGCCGTGTACACTTTGGCGCGATGAAAAATGGGCACCGCGGTCGCGCACAGAATCACCATGGCGATGGGCAGCCCCAGGTAGAACTGCACGAAACGCATGCCATCAACAAACCCTTGGCCGGTGGTCGAGACGAAAGTGATCGCACTGGCCTGCGTCGCCATGATGGAAAGGCCCATCGCGTACCAGGGCATGGTCTTTCCGGCCAGCAAGTACTGATTGACGCTATTCGATCCGCGCCCGCGCCACAGCCCGTAGGAGACCAGGAAGATTAGCCAGGCGAAGAGGACAATCCAATCGATGGGTGTCATGGGGCGAACCGGCTAGGAGGCTCCGGGGCGGTAGTGCCGGGTGAACAGCCACATCAGGAATATCAGCGCGGCCAGGTACCCCAGTACGAACCGGTACACGCGGGGCCATGTGCGCATTACGGGAGGAGCTTCGTCGGCGATGGGCCGTTCACCCGCAGCCGGTCCGCTCACTGCTGGGCTTTCCCCGCGCTCAGCATATTGGCGAAAAGCCGATAGGCGCCGGGAACGCCGGCGGGTAATTCCCGGAACCAATCATAAGCTGTGAAGATGTACGCGCCCTTGCCGTACCTGGTGTACAGCTCGCCGCCCAGTTGCGGCTTTTCGCCGGGGTCGTGCGATTCGAGGACGCTCAAATACCGCGGGTCCCATTCGGCGGCGAAATTCAGCCCGCGCTCCTGTACCCATCCTTCAAAGTCTTTCTGTGTGATCTCGTTGGGCGTATGCAGCAACGGGAGTTGTGGATTCGGGAAAGTGACGGGAGCTCCTTCAACGGTCACGCGTTCCCGGCCGGTCTTAATGGGATAGGGACCGATGTGTGCCAGCGCTGGGGTATCCGGTACGGTAGCGGACGCCGGACCACCGCCTTCCGGCGTGTTGTACTGTACCACCAGTGTGCCGCCGGCTTCCACATACTTGAACAAGCGCTGATAGTTGCCGCGTAAGTCCGGGCGGGTGTTGAAGGCCCGCACTCCGGTGACGATCGCATCGAAGCGGCCAAGATCGCCATGCAGCAGATCGTCCGCCGTGAGCAGCGTGACCTCCAGCCCGATCTGCCGTAGTGATCCGGGAACTTCGTCGCCCGCGCCCACGATGTAGCCCACGGTCTTGGCCAGCGAACGGATATCGGCGCGCACCAGCTTGGCCTCGGCGCGCGGGAACAGCGTCTGCGCCGGGATATGCGGGTATTCGATCACGCGGGTGTTGCTGGAAATTCCGCGGCTATCCACGGTTGCCGTGGCACGAAGAATCCCTTCTGAAGCGGCGGCGGGCGGTGTCAGCGTGAACGCCACGGAGGTTACTTCATCCGCGCCCGCCAGATCGAAATGCTGGACGGCCGGCTCCACGTGCCATCCTGACGGCACTTCCAGACTTATGTCGCCTGACACCTTGCCGGTGTTGGCCTTCACGGGGACTTCCACGCGGCGCGATCGGATGCTTGGAAACACCATGGCGGTCCCGCCGAATTCGATGCTCACGGGCGGCACAATTGTCAGCGGCCGCGTGAGCTCGCCCAGCACTTTGTCCACGTAGCGGTGCTCCACGGGCCGTGCCAGTCGAATCTCGATTCCGCCCACCCGCAACTGGAAATGAGCGGTCAACACGGGCGGGTTCTCCGGATTTCCGACCAACGCTTGATTCGCCACCACGTACATGCTGCCATCGTGAGGGCTCTCCAGCCAGTAGGGCTGCGTATGCGGCTGCGATTCGGCGATTTTGAATGTTACTGGGTATTGGTTTGGTTTATTCGGCGCAAGCACTGCTGGAGCGATGGCGGGGGAGACCGCACCCTCCATCCCCGCCAGCGTGGCCGCCAGAATGGACGCGCCGGCACCCCCTCGCGCCAGTGCGGAGAGAGTCACCTTAAGGCTGCCACCGGGGGCGACGGCGAATTTATCCGACAGAGCGTCCACCCACACGCCGCCGGCGTAAGCGATGGTCTCATCCAAATCCCGCAGCTTGCGTTCGGCGAGCGGATCGCGGGTGGAAGCGGAGATGGCGGCGATCAGCGCTCGGACGCGGGCCAGCGTGGGTAACAGCGCCTCGGGCCGCGCCGGGGTGAACGAGCCAGCGGCTTGCGCAAGCAGCGGTGTCACCTCCGCGCCGCCGGGAAAACGCGACCAAGTGAAATTGAGACCCTCCAGGATATCGGTCTTCGCCCTGTCGCCCCGATCGGTAATGAAGTAGCTGATCAGGGTGCCGCGGCGTTCGGCCGAACCCATGGCCTGACTGCGATGCTGACTGCGGCTGGCGCCTGCGATCTCGTTGAAGGAATAACCGAGTTCCGGCGAATAAGCGCCCAGATCCACTCCCAGTTTGTCCGGAATCTTCTCCAACTCCTTTTCCTGCTCCGGTCCGAAGGCGGTTAGATTAGTCATCAACCTTTGAGTTTGCCACGCCGTCACGTAGCGGAGTTGCTCCGGGAACCGCGTGGAGTCCGCCGCGGCGCTGAAGGCCTCCTTCGCCAGGATGGCCGAAGACTGATGTTGTCCGTGTCCGTCGCGCGGAGTGCCGGAGAATCGCAGAATGATCACATCCGGACGGAAGCGCCGGATGGCCCACACTACGTCGCCTAAAACCTTCTCGCGCTGCCACTTGGACCCCAGCGTCTCATCGGCGGTCTTGGTGAAACCGAAGTCAATCGCGCGCGTGAAGTACTGCTCGGCGCCGTCGATTTTTCGTGCGGCCATCAGTTCCTGCGT
Source organism: Candidatus Sulfopaludibacter sp. SbA3 (assembly GCA_945861255.1). GTDB lineage: Bacteria > Acidobacteriota > Terriglobia > Bryobacterales > Bryobacteraceae > Palsa-187. The sequence goes on along the minus strand of CAMAUG010000060.1, from coordinate 6,252 downwards.
GCGGACGATGCCCAGCTCGTCGCTCTGCTCACTACCGATCAGGTTCTGGCCGCCTTCGCCGCGCGTGAGCGACAGATATGCCGTGCGCACGTGCCGCCCACGCGCGAGATACGCAAGCAGGGCAGTATTCTCGTCGTCGGGATGCGCCGCGATCATCATGACGCTGCCGGTGTTGGCAAGGCCCTCCAGCATCAGCCGTAATTTGGCCTCACCCGCGAGGGTGCGCTGTGCGTGGGCCGGCGCGGCCAGGCCGGCGAGCGCAAACACCAACGCGATGATGAACCGTCTCAATGTGGGATAGCCTCAATTGTTAGTCTATAACGGAGGGCAGGCCCATGACCTGTCACCGGGGCTCTTATTCGTTGGAAGTCCCGCGCTTGACAGGCCATGGGCCGATGCTGGAAAGGAGATCGTGCGCGCTCGAGGTCCCTCCCGGTGGAGGATGCTTTTGCGATCCGGCCACAGCGCTTTCCGCACGAAGCGGCACTTGTTAAGCTGACCACTGAATGCGGGTACCTCCCCATATCGGCTGGCCGCTGCTAGCCGTTTCGGGCTACGCGGCGCTAGCGCTGGCGGCCAACCGATCGGCCTACATTCCCATGAAGTATCCCGCCGGGCTGTGGGATCTGCAGCGTCAACTGGGCGCTGAAGATGTGTGGCTTCGGACCGGCGATGGCGTGCGGATCCACGCCTGGTGGGTTGCTCAACCAGGTACCCGCCTCGCCACGCTCTACTTGCACGGCAACGCGGGCAACGTCACACACCGTTCCGGCCACATCCGGGAAATCACCGCGGCAGGTTCTTCGATCCTCATTGTCGACTATCGCGGTTACGGCAAGAGTTCGGGCTGGCCCACCGAAGCGGGTCTGTACCGCGACGCTCGCGCGGCCTACGGATACTTGCGGCAGGCCGGTTTCGGGCCGGAGCGGATTGTACTGCACGGGGAATCGTTAGGCACGGCTGTGGCTGTCGAGTTGGCGAGCCTGCAGGGCTGCGCGGGCCTGGTGCTGGAAGCGCCGTTCACGTCCGCGCGGGATGTGGCGCGCTCCGTGCTCCCTGGGCTGGGGCCGCTGCTGACCTGGGGATTCAACTCCCGGCGCAAGATTCCCGGACTGCGCGTGCCGCTGCTGGTGCTTCACGGCGAGCGCGATGAAGTAATCCCGGTGGCGCTGGGGCGCGCGCTGTACGAAGCTGCCAACCCGCCCAAGTCGTTCTGGCAAATCCCCGGCGCCACGCACAATGACATGCTGGATGCGGCCGGCCCGCAATACCGCGAACGCTTGCGGCAGTTCTACGGGAGCCTGCCGTGAGACAAGTTCAGACCGTGACCAGAAGATTTATCATCCGCGCCAGCTTGGGCCAGGGGGCACTGGAGCGCAAATCTCTTGCCAGCGAGTGCGGAGTAAGAAAAGCCTGCGGCCGAAATTTGTGGCCCGTGAGCTGGAAGACTCGCCCTACTGCTCAGCCCACTCCCGCTCGAGCATCCTCGAATATTCACCCGAAGCGTATACGTCGAATTCAAAGCCAAAATTCGAGGCATCCACAATCGGGGCTTCGCCCTGGCGCAGCACGAAGAGTTGGTCGGCGTAGCGGTAGTAATTGCGGATAAACTCGTCCGCAAGCGTGTTGCGTTCGGGCGCCACAGCCAGGATCGCGCTCAACCCCAGGGCACGGGAAAAGATTGCCCTGTAATCGGCCACGCCCCATTTGCGGAGCTTAGCTTCCACTTCCTTGGGAGTATGGCTCACCAGGTAAGATGCAAAACTCTGGTAGTTGAGGCCCGCGTCACGGAGTACCGGCGAGCGCCCAGCCATTTCCAGGCACTGTTCGATCCACCTCAGCAGATCTTTGCCCACGTAAAACAGCATCCGGATTTCGCAGAATCGGCCGTCGAGCAGGACGCCATCGATTTCCGCCCGGCTGCGCTCACCCGAAGGGAGGAGCCCTTGCAGCATCAGGCTGGCCCGCGAACTCTCGACAAGTTTTTCCGGACCCGTGGTATCCGCGAACGGATGCAGAATCAACGGGGGCAGTTTCGTCACGCTCATCTTCCTTCGATACCCAAGTATGCCAGATTAGCGGCGTTCCGTAAGCAGTACTTTGGCTTCAATTGTTCGCCCTTCCCGCAGTACCTTCACCAGTACTAAGTCACCCGGGTTATGCTCCCGGAGGGTATACGTAAAGTCGTAGAGATTCCCAATCTCCTTACCACCAAATTCAATCATGATGTCGCCGCCCTTCAAGCCCGCCTTGCTCGCCGGGCTACCTTCACGCACGTCGGCGAAGCGGACACCTTTCGGCGGCTCATTGAAATCCGGGATGCTACCGAAATCGGGCCCATAGCCTGATCGGCTCCCTCCGCCGCTCGAAACCGGAGCCGGCGGACGCGCCACCTTTACGTACATGGGGCGCTCCGGAGCCTCCGCCAGGCGGTCCGTGAAATCCGCGACATATTCCAAAAGTTTGGCTGCGTTGCCTGCGTCGATCTTATCGGCCGTGTCACCGGGCTTGTGATAGTCGGAATGCAGCCCGGAGAAGAAGAACAGCACCGGCACCTGCTTGGCGTTAAAGCTGGCGTGATCGCTGGCGTCGTTCATGTTGCTGCCCGAATTCCGGCCCGAGGGGTCCAGCTTCAACCCGTCGGGAATCTTCACGCCTTCCAGGAGTTGAGCAAACGTCGAGCCGGTCTGCACACCGCTCAGGAATACCTTGCCTTCCCTGGCCCGGCCGATCATGTCCAGGTTGATCATGGCGGCTGCGTTTTCGAGCGGCAGCACCGGGTGATTCGCATACCAGGAGCTGCCAAGCAAGCCCAATTCTTCGCCCGTGAAGGCCATGAATAGGATCCCTCGGCGCGGCTGCGGTTGCTTGGAAAACCAACGGGCCAGTTCAATCACCCCGGACGTTCCGGAGGCGTTATCGTCGGCCCCCGGGTGAATGGTCCCGCGCTGATTGGGAGCGAGCGAATGCTGATCGCCGAAGCCCAGATGATCGTAATGCGCGCCAATGATGATATATTCGCCGGTCTTCCCGGGAAGATAACCTGCAACGTTGTGAACCGTCTTGGTTTCCCGGGCCAGATCCACCGACAATTCCACTTGAACCTTGGAAAGGGGAAAAGAACCGGGTTTCAGGTCGCGGTCAATCTCGGCGGCGATCTGCTTTAAATCGCGTCCTTCGAGCGCGAGCCAGCGCTCGGCGGCGGCCACGCTCATCTGCAGGAAGAACACGCCGCCGTCGCGCGGCCCGGCGCCCATGCCGAATTTTTCCAGTTTGTCGGCTGCACCATCATGAGCCGCCACGTCATTCACCCAGATCACCCCACGCGCCCCGTGCATCTTGGCGTTGACCATCTTGCTGGTGAACTCCGCGTGGGAAGTGAGCTTCTTGCCGGCAAAAACACTGTTGCCCTGGTCTTCCTGGGGTTCATGACGCAGGATGACCACCAACTTTCCGGTGACGTCCAGACCCGCGTAGTCGTCGTAATTGTGTTCCTTTGCCGTGATGCCGTAGCCCGCGAATACCACTCCGCCGGAGAACTTTCCGGTTGTGGAAAAAGTAAACGGCTCAAAATCGCGCCCCTCCTTGAGCTCGATTTTCCTGCCGGATTCGACGGCATGCATTGAATTGTTCGGGCCCAGCTTGGCGTCGAGATCCGCCGGGAAAGCCAATTCGAAATTCTTGCCGTCAACGGGCTTCAATCCGAAGGACTTGAACTGTGCGGCGATATGAGCCGCGGCCTTTTCCAATTCCGGGGTGCCCGTTGCGCGGCCTTTAAGCTCCGGCGAGGCCAGATACTTGACGTTGCTCAGGTACAATTCGGGGTCAATGGCCGCGGCCGCCAGCAGCAGCGGGCACGCCAGGACAAGCCCCGCTAGAGTACGGCGTGAGGTCACCCGCATCGCATTACCGCCTCCCGCCCGCCGTGGGCGTCTCAACCACGCAGCACTCATCGGCCGCTCGCGTCAGGCCGGCTGTCAGCGCGGCGCCGCTGGAGCCTTGATCCGGCTTCTGATTGGCGGGGACGGCCGCTTTGACGGCGGCAGCCTTGGCTGCTTCTTCGGAGTGCGCGATCTCAATCTGCAACAACTGCGAAAGGATATTCCAATCCATCGCGCCTTCCAGTTTGCGGCCGTTGACGAAGAGAGTGGGGGTCGCGCTCACTGAGAGGCTGTGCCCCATGGCGATGTTCCGCTCCACCTCGTCGGTGGCAGCCTTGTCGGCGGAGCACGCCGTCAGCTTGGCTCCGTCGGCTTTGTTCTCCGTGGCGAATTCCTGCACCTTGGCGTCGAGATTCTCAAGCGTGATCGCCTTTTGCTTGTCGAAGATCCAATCGTGGTAGGTCCAAAACATCTCTTGGCTTTGGCGATAGGCGCAGCGGCCGTACACCGACGCTTTCATGGCCCAGGGGTGGATAGGCTTCAACGGGAAATCGTTGAAATACACGCGGACCTTGTCGCCGAAGGCGGCGGGCAGGTTCTTGCGCAATTCCAAATTTTCCTTCTGGCAGACGGGGCACTGGAAATCGCCGAATACCACCAGCGTCACCAGCGCGCCGGCGCCCGCGCCGAAGCTTGGCTGCTGCTCTTCCTTGAGAAGATTGATATTGCTCTGGAACGGGCTCTGATCGATATTGAAGGCCGAGCCTTTCATAACGTTCTTGCCGTCGCGCGAGACATAATACAGCTCATCCTTCGTCTGCCCGTTGTAGGAAAGGTGCACCCACACTTCGGAAAACCCGTTCAGCACGGCGGAAGGAGCGGCGTCGTCGATCTTCACGGTGACCTGTGGAATCCACAGCTCGGAGTAACGGAGATAGGTTTCGAGCGTGGCTTTGTTGAGCGCGGACCTGGCCGCGGGGGCGTTCTGGCCCAGGAGCGAAAAACCGGCGAGCAGGAGAGTGGCAAAGAATTTCATGAGTACCCCAATTTCATTATACGTCTCGCTGCTCGCCGAATCGGGCTGCGGAAACCTCCACGCCAGCGCCCGTAATCCCTCCGTAATTTCCGGGGATTCAGGTTCCGGACCCGCGCGCGAACGTGTGGTGGCTGCCTCGCAGGACAGGGCCGCGGGCCTGTCGATTCGGCATCTCCATGATGGCTCTGTTGCGGTGCTGGAATCCGGCGGACGGATTACGGCCGCGCCCTCCATGGTACGTTGAGGATTGGAAAATTTCTTCGGCAATCGCGCGGTGGTGGAAACGCTCACGGAGATGATCCGGGGGGGACGCATTCCGCAAACCTTGCTTCTTTCCGGTCCCGAAGGTGTAGGCAAAGCCACGCTGGCGCGGCGCTTCGGCGCGCTGCTGCTGGGCAATGCCGCCCGGATCGAACAGGACGATCTCAGCCTGGAAGCGAACGCCGCCATCATCGCCGACCGCGAGAAGTGGCCCTCGGACAAGCGCAATGAGGACCCGTTGTTCTTCGCCTCCCACCCCGACTTCGTAACGTTTCCGCCCGACGGTCCCCTGCGCCAGCTCACCATTCCGCAAATGCGGCTGCTCAAGGATCGCGCGACCATAAAGCCGCACAAAGGCGCGTGGCGCGTGTTCCTGATCGACGATATCGACCGCGCCAATGAGCAAGCCGCCAACTCCCTGCTCAAAACGCTGGAAGAGCCGCCTGCCCATCTGATTCTGATCATGACGGCGCGCAATCCCTATGACTTGCTGCCGACCATTCGCTCGCGCGTGGTGCCCTTCCGGTTGGGGCGTCTGAGTCAAGAAGACATGCGCGCGTTCGCGGCGGCGCGCGGGCTGGATCAGGAGGACCAGCGCCTGCGCCTGGCCGAAGGGTCGCCCGGCGTGGCCATCGCACTCGATCTGGACGCTTACGGACGCCGCCGCGAAGCGATGCTTGCATTGCTGCGCGTGGCCAGCGGTCTGGACCCGTTCGGAGCATGGATGAAACACGCCGATTCCATCGCCGCCCGGCGCACCGAGAAGCTGGATTCCTACCTGGATGTGCTGTACATCCTGCTGGAAGACGTGCTGCGCGCCTCCAACGGTGTTACGCCGCTCCGCAATGAGGACGCCCGCCCGCACATTCAGGCCGTGGCGGAGAAAGTCTCCTTCGATTGGCTTCGCGCGGCGGTGGCCAGAGTGGATGAACTGATGGATTTGCTGCGGCGGAATATCCAGAAGTCGCTGGCCCTCGACGCGTTCGCCGCGGCTTTGCGCGCGCGCTGACAGTCGTGTTATTAAGGAAGCAAGAGCCGTTCATCCCCCGTTCCGGTTGACGCGCAAGGAGTCCT